>JAFXBH010000140.1 GCA_017521875.1 Oscillospiraceae bacterium | reverse complement strand
GGTGGTGTGCACGACGAGGCAGATATACGCGGACACCGGAAAACATATGTCGGCGCTATGCCAGGCAGAATCATTTCTGCTATCATTCAAGCCGGTAGTTCCAATGCCATTATTTTACTTGATGAGATAGATAAAATCGGCTCTGACTACCGCGGAGATCCCAGTGCAGCCCTTTTGGAAGTGTTGGATAGTGAACAAAATAAGGCCTATCGGGATCATTATTTAGAGATTCCCTTTGATCTTAGCAACATAATGTTCATTACTACCGCTAACACACTCGACACTGTATCCAGACCGCTTTTAGACAGAATGGAAATCATTGAACTGGGATCCTATACCGATGAAGAAAAACTGAGTATCGCAAAGAATCATCTTGTTCCCAAACAAATCGCCAAACACGGACTTAAAAAAACACAGTTGAAGATCACCGATGATGCTATACGGGAGATCATTCGCTGCTACACCCGGGAATCCGGTGTTCGGAGACTGGAGCGGTGTATTGCGGATATTTGCAGAAAAACAGATATGCAATTGCTGACAGAGGATTCTCATCGAATCACCGTTAATGGCAGCAATATTGACACATATCTGGGTACAAGAAAGTACTTGCCAGACAGATTGCCCTGCCATGATCAGATTGGACTTGTGACTGGTCTCGCATGGACATCGGTGGGCGGTGAAACACTGGAAGTTGAAGTCAATGTGATGGACGGCTCCGGAAAATTGGAATTGACGGGCAATCTGGGTGATGTAATGAAGGAATCGGCATATGCAGCGCTTAGTTATATTCGAGCAAATTGTAACACACTGGGTGTTGCACCTGATTTCTACAAGACAAAGGATATTCATGTTCATTTCCCGGAAGGCGCCGTGCCTAAGGACGGTCCTTCTGCAGGAATTGCGGTATGTACCGCCATTGTTTCAGCCTTGACAGAGAAGCGTGTACGCCGTGATGTTGCTATGACCGGTGAGATTTCCTTGCGTGGTCGTGTGCTGGCCATTGGCGGACTAAAGGAAAAGACTATGGCTGCCCTTCGGCATGGTATTCGTACTGTGATTATCCCTAAAGATAATGAACACGATTTGGCGGATATTGATCCCGTCGTTCGCGCTGCCTTAAACTTTGTAACAGCCCAGACCGTAGATACTGTCTTGGATGTTGCACTCAATAAAGTTACAGAGGTTACCCCCGCGATTCTGAAAGATATTCCCGAGGATGTCAAATCCCATTCCCGCAAACCGATGATTCAGCAGTGAGGAACAATTATGAATTTTAACAATGTAGAATTTATGATTTCTGCGGCCAATCCTAAGGATTTCCCGGAAAAAAAGTTTCCGGAAATTGCATTTGCAGGAAAATCCAATGTGGGAAAATCCTCTGTTATTAATCGACTGCTTCAGCGAAAGAATTTTGCTCGTGTTGGTGATAAGCCAGGAAAAACCATTCATATCAACTATTTTGTCATTGACAAACAATGTTATTTCGTAGATCTGCCCGGCTATGGCTATGCCAAGGTTTCACAAAAAGAGAAAGACCGTTGGGCGAAATTAATGGATAATTATTTTTCTGCAGATCGGATTGATCTTGGGATTATGATTGTCGATGCACGGCACGCACCAACACAAAATGACATTACAATGGCCAACTGGTTTATTGAAACCGGTTGCCCGTTTGTAGTTGTCGCAAACAAGTTGGATAAATTAAAGAAAAGTGAAATCCTGCCTAATATGCAGGCCATTCGCGAAAATTTATCCCTACCGGAGCATTGCGAGATTATCCCGTTCTCCGCAGAGAAGGGAACAGGCCGTGATGAACTGGTCAAAAAGGTTTTGAATACCGTTATGCCATAAAAAACATCCCACAGTTTTTACTGTGGGATGTTTTTATAACTTTTTCTTGGCTTTCATGAGCGCAGTTGCCAATTGATCGGGGCATGAGGTGGGCTTCATTCCGCAGCGGATGCCTTCGATCCGCTGTATAACTTCATCAATATTCATACCTTCTACCAATTTGCTGATGCCTTGTAGGTTACCGTTACAGCCGCCAATAAATTCTACATTGTGAACTATGCCGTCCTCAACTTCAAACAAGATCCGTTGGGAACAGGTTCCTTTTGTTTTATATTCAAATTTCATTGTCATTTCCTTTCTCTATTGTATTATGTCAGCAAGTACCCCATTCACAAGAGTTACCAGTTCCATTGTCGGTAAAATCATCTGATGACCCCGTTCTCCTGCAGAAACAGATATTTCATCATATAACTGACAGGATTCTTCAAAATAGGTTGGATATTTTTTCTTCATACCCACAGGGGAGCACCCTCCACGAATATAGCCGGTTAAATATAAGAGATCCTTTACCGGAACAAGTGCAATATCCTTGTCTCCTGCAATCTTGGCAGCCTTCTTCAAGTCTAACTCGCAGCAGACCGGAATACAAAAAATGTGGATGCCCGTTCGATTGCCTTTGGCTACCAGTGTCTTATAAACCTGTTCTGGAGGAAATCCGATTGCTAAGGCAGCATGATTACCGTTTAAATCGTTTTCATCAAACGCGTATGTCTTTTCTCGGAAGGGAATACCTGCCTGCTGAACAATGCGAATCGCATTTGTTTTAGATGCCATAAAATCACCGAGGGTATTATACAATAGATCCGGCAAATCTGCAACAATGAATTGATTGATAAAATTCAGGTTATTCTAATGCCGGAGGTAGTTGCTATGAATGATAAAAATACAGAGAAGAACGAGCGTCAGGATGATTTAATCGAACTGGGCGCAGAGTTATGCAAAACCAGCAAAAGCAATATTTATACACTTACAATAATAGGGCAAATTGAAGGACATCAGGTCCTTCCTGAAAATGTAAAAACAACTAAATATGAGCACATTTTGCCACTACTTGCCGGTTTGGAAGAAAGTGAAGAAATTGACGGTCTGCTGTTACTGCTTAATACTGTAGGCGGCGACATCGAAGCGGGTCTTGCTATTGCTGAAATGATTGCAGGCATGAAAAAGCCCACGGTATCTCTTGTACTGGGCGGCGGACACTCTATTGGTATTCCTTTGGCTGTATGTACCAAAAAGTCCTTTATTACAAGAACGGCTAGTATGACAGTACACCCGGTTCGTATGACAGGGTTGGTGGTTGGCGCTCCTCAAACATTTCGTTATTTTCACCGCATTCAGGAACAAATCACTGACTTTGTTACAGAAAACTCTTCTATCTCAAAAGAATTATTTGAAGATTATATGATGGCAACAGGGGAGATGGCAACCGATGTAGGCACGATCCTTTATGGCAAAGATGCAGTAGCATCCGGTTTGATTGATTCCCTGGGTGATCTAAATGATGCACTTACAGAATTGCACAGTATGATCGATCAGCAAAAACAATCAAAGAAATAATTTTATTACGGGGTGGAAATCCTCGAAAAAATATGTTATGATAAATTGAAATAACACGGAAAGGAGGAAATGGTTTGTCAATTATAAAAAATATACTTTATGGATTTGTATCAGGTTTGACTGAATTTATACCCGTTTCCTCCCGGGGACACCAAGGCATATTACGGTGTCTTTTTGGCATTGAGACCAGAAATTCCTTTCAGGAACTTCTGGTACATATAGGTGTTTTACTCTCTGTTTTTATAGGCTGCAGGGAAGTGATTGCCCGGCTTCGCAGAGAGCAAAAAATTCTTTCCGGTTCTTCCCGAAAAAAATATAAGTCTGTTGACAATAGAAATGTATTTGATCTTCGTTTATTAAAAACCGCTACAGTCCCTATGCTTTTAGTCTTGCTATTAACAATAGTTACTCGCAAGATGGATAACAATCTCTTATGGATTATGGGTTTTCTTCTGATCAATGGCATTGTTCTTCTACTGGCAGACTACACACAACACGGAAATCGGGATTCCCGTACAATGACCGGTTTGGATGGTATTGTGATAGGCATCCTAGGTGGCTTATCCGCATTTCCCGGCATATCCCGAACAGGTTTTATATCTGCGTACACCGCCGCCAGAGGTGCAGATGGAAAGTGCATCCTTAACTGGTCTGTATTATTGACAATACCTGCTATTTTGTTTTATATCTGTTTAGATTTGGCAGGTATTTTCAGCAATGGCCTGGGAGTATTAAATTTTTCTGTATTTGTTGGATATTTTATGTCCGGTGTTGCCGGTTTTTTGGGTGGCTATCTTGGCATCTCTATTCTGGGCGTTATTCTGAATCATTACAGTTTCTCTCGATTTGCTTACTATTCTATGGGAGCATCCTTGTTCTCATTTATACTCTATTTAATTTCTTAAAAGGAGGATCTTATGTCGGAAAAGAAATATGCATCTCAGGCAGACAAAGCCGCTGCCTCTAAGAAGAAAAAGTCTAAGACCTCTTCTGCCCCCAAAAATAATTCCAAGCCAAAGGTGTCTGTAAATTCCGTTCCTAAAGAACGAAAGATTCCAGTTCGAGTGATTACATCTGCTGTATTTCTCGGGTTGTTTGTCTTTTCCCTGATCATTTCCTTCCAGCCAGAGGGCGTGTTTGTTCAATTCACAAAAAATATGATCTATGGTATGATTGGTCAGGCAGGATTCTATGTTTCCATTCCTGGCTTGCTGTACTTGTTCTTTATCCACGCTTTTAGTGGCAGTCGGCCGGTAAAAATGAGAACGATTTGTGTTATTTCGTTTATTTTGGTCTGTGGCTGCATTTCCCACCTGAGCCTAACCGCCCCTGATATGCCCTTAGGCTGGGATGCTATCCGAGGTCTGTATGCAGGCGGTGCAAGTAATACTACCGGCGGTTTAATCTGCGGCAGTATTTCTATGCTGTTTTATTGGTTGTTCCGGGAAATTTTAAGTTACATTATTTTTGTACTTATCGCCATTATAACCCTTTTGGGCGCTATGCAAATTACAATAGTCAGTATTATCCGTGCAATTCAGGATCGCCCCCGACCTGACTGGAAGGACCCTGAACCCGAACGCCAGGAACCCGCTGCAGTTGTAGTTAATCATATTGCGAACAAGAGAATTGAACATCTAAAACAAAAAAGAGAGACCGCTGCTTCGCAGTCTTCTATGCAGAAAGAAACTGCCAAATCATTCGATATTGAGATTCAGGAAGCGCCTAAATCCACAAAACCAACCTCGGCTAAAGTTGCGGATATGATCCGCCAAATCGACGGAGATGTGGATACACCGGTTTCTGCCGCAGCAGATTATGTTCCTGCACCTCCTGAATCAGAACAGCCGGCACAAATGCCCATATTTGATAAAGAGGCGCCTTTGGATGAAAAGCCTGTTACGCGGCAGGTCAAGCCTCGTAAGGTAACTCCAAAGGAAGCAGAGGCATCTGCAAAGGAAGTCGAAAAGGAAATTAAGCAGGCAGATAACGACAAAAAACCGGCTTATAATTTCCCTCCGATTCATTTGCTAAAAGTTCCCGAGGGTGCAGTGGCAGACGGTAGTGTTGAAATGCGGGAAAATTCCCGTCGTCTCAATGACACATTGGCAAGTTTTAACATTGAAGCCCATATTATAAATGTAACCCGTGGGCCCAGTGTCACCCGATATGAAGTTGAATTAGAAAAAGGTGTTCGTCTGAACAAATTGACCACCGCAGCCAATGATATTGCCTTGAGCCTTGGTGCAAGCAATGTCCGTATTGCTGCAATTCCCGGCAAGATTTCTGTGGTAGGTATTGAAGTTCCCAACAAGGCGGTAACCACCGTTTCTTTGAGAGAAGTCATTGATTCCAGAGAGTTTGAGTCTGCAAAATCCAAATCCTCTTTTGCTGTCGGTAAAGATATTGGCGGTAATTGCATCATAGGAAATATTTCCAGACTGCCCCATATGCTGATTGCCGGCACCACCGGTTCCGGTAAATCCGTGTGTATGAATTCCATTATCATTTCCTTGCTATATAAAGCGGGCCCTGATGACGTAAAACTGATCATGGTTGACCCCAAAATGGTGGAGTTGGGAATCTATAATGGTATTCCGCACTTACTGATTCCTGTTGTTACCGATCCTAAGAAGGCAGCGGGTTCTCTCCAGTGGGCAGTTACTGAGATGATGCGTCGCTACAAGACAATGTCCGATGTTGGTGTCAGAGACTTAGAGTCCTACAATGGCATGATCGAAAACAAACAGATAGATGCAAAGAAGATTCCGCAGATAGTTGTCATTATTGATGAGTTGGCTGATTTGATGCTGGTTGCAGCAAAGGAAGTGGAAGAATCTATCTGTCGGATTGCACAGATGGGTCGTGCAGCAGGCATTCATCTGGTCATTGCCACCCAGCGTCCTTCTGCAAACGTGATCACCGGTCTTATGAAGGCCAACATTCCCTCCAGAATTGCATTTGCCCTTGCTTCTGCAATGGAATCCCGTATTATTCTAGATACGCAGGGTGCTGAAAAACTAGTGGGCAAGGGTGATATGCTGTATGCTCCTATCGGCAGCGGCAAACCCAAACGCGTACAAGGTTGTTTTGTCAGCGATACAGAAGTGGAAGCCGTGGCAACTTATGTAAAGAACAATTACACCACAGATTACGATCAGAATGTAATTGATGAAATTGAGCGGAAGGCCAGTCAGACAAGCAACAAGTCTGCTGCACAGGATGCCGAGCCCAACGCAGATGAATTGGACGGCGATGAAATGTTGCCCGCGGCCGTTGATGTTATTTTGGAAACCGGACAGGCTTCTGTTTCTATGCTTCAGCGGCGACTGAAATTGGGTTATGCAAGAGCCGCCCGCATTGTTGATGAAATGGAAGAGAAGGGCATCGTAGGACCTTTCCAAGGCAGTAAACCCCGGGATATTCTCATTACAAAAGAACAATGGGAATATATGCGTTCCGGAGGAACTGACCAGATGGTTTTTGAAGACCTGGAAGGATATGATGCAGAGGACATTGATGCCTCATCGGATTATTAAATAAAATACCAGGCGTATTT
The DNA here is from genome assembly GCA_017521875.1 of Oscillospiraceae bacterium. Classification (GTDB taxonomy): domain Bacteria; phylum Bacillota; class Clostridia; order Oscillospirales; family Oscillospiraceae; genus Faecousia. The sequence continues at coordinate 5,392 of JAFXBH010000140.1, read as the reverse complement.
TATGATTACGTTGCACCTGTTAAGACAGGGCAATAGTAGGAGGTTATTATGAAAAACACAAAAATCAAAAAAATGGTCACACTTTCCTTGCTAATCGCAATTGTCATTGTTTTACAAATGACAGCGGGAATGTTACCGTCCTTGCCCGGTGGAGCAAAACTTTCTTTCGTTTTGATTCCCATTGTAATCGGCGCAGCATTATATGGGCCGGGAGCCGGCGCATTACTGGGACTTGTATTTGGATTGCTGGCATTCTATTATTCTGTAACAGGCGCTGACAGTATTGGTGTTGCAATCTTTAACGAAAGCCCGATTGGTTGTTTCCTGATTTGTGTTGGTAAATCAACGGCTGCAGGATTTTTGGCTGGTCTTGTGTACAGAATTTTGAAGAACAGAAATGGTTACATGGCTATGCTTTGTTCTTCTGTCGTATGTCCTGTGATCAACACAGGAATCTTTATGGGTGCGGTTTTGTTATTTTTTAAAAATACATCTTTCCAAGCAGAACCCGGCGTATACGCGCCTATTGTTTCCGTACTCAGTATTATTCTGCTCCTGAATGCTATTCCTGAACTTGTAATAAATATCATTTTCAGTCCCGCAGGCCAGCGCATTATTAAGGCTGTTAAAAAGAATTGATTTTTTACAAAAAACCTCTGTGTCTACAATAGACACAGAGGTTTTTTGTCGTTCAAATCCAAACATAATTTACACGCTACGGCATAGTCTTAAGCAGGAGTGATGCAAATGAGATGCGCTTGGGAGTGCTATATGCAATTATTGCCCCATTGGATGCGGCAGGATGTGGACAACCTTGGAAGTAAGCGACTACAAGAATTAAGGATGCGAATTGGAAAGAAACCGGAGTTGATTCTACCCGATAAAACCCTTTGTCTCGGAAGAGAAATTTCTCCGGATGATATTCGATTTGTAATCAATAATGCATCCAAGTTTTCACCTTGGGCGGCCGCCAGTATTTCTAAGGGCTACATAACCGCCAAGGGGGGACATCGGATCGGTATATGCGGTATTGGTGTTTTATCTGAAGATAAATTATGCAGAATAAAAGAACCAAACGCCATATGTATGCGTGTGGCCCGCGATTTTGAAAATATTTCATCATCCGCAAGGGATATATCGGGTTCTATTCTCATTATCGGACCACCCGGAAGTGGTAAAACGACGCTTCTGAGAGATCTGATCCGGCAAAAATCCAATGCAGGACCGGGTAGTATCTCTGTCGTGGACGAACGGGAAGAAATTTTTCCCGTTTATAACGGACAAGCCTGTTTCCCTTCTGGAGAGAGAACGGATATATTATCCGGCTGTTCAAAGTCTGCAGGTATAGAAGCGGTATTGCGAAGCATGAATCCGCAGTGGATTGCAGTTGACGAAATCACCGCTCAATCGGATTGCGAGGCTCTTTTACACGCGGGATGGTGTGGAGTGAATCTTATGGCAACCGCCCATGCTGGTTCTTTAACTGATCTGAAAACACGACCCATCTATAAAACGCTGATTGATTATAAATTATTTTCTTATGTACTCATTTTACGCAGGGATAAATCCTGGATCATGGAAAGGATGTAAATAATGATATTGAAAATATTAGGAGTTATTTCGGTACTCATTGGTTGCGGAGGTGTCGGATTTCACATTGCTTATAATTATAGACGAGAAATAAAAACATTGCGGCAATTGATTAATATACTGGACTTTATGGAATGCGAATTACAGTATCATTTGACGCCGCTACCGGAACTATGCAGATTGACAGCCCATGAATTTCGTGATGACCCCGGGCCTGTATTTGCAAAACTTGCAATAGAAATGGATTCCCAAATTTCTACAGATGTGGAACGGTGTATGCAAGTCTCTTTGGCAAGTCTTAAAAAAATACCGCCTATCACAAGAACCGGTATGGAAATGTTAGGAAAAAATCTGGGGCGCTTTGACTTATCCGGACAACTAAAAGGCATAGAATCAGTCAGAAGTGACAGCGTCAGAAAACTAAGAATGTTGGAGGATAACAGAGACAATCGTATTCGCAGTTACCAGACACTGGGGCTTTGTGCCGGAGCAGCGCTGGCAATCCTATTAATATGATATGGAAATTGATTTAATCTTTAAAATTGCTGCCATCGGTATCATTGTCTCTATACTGAATCAAATTCTTTCCCGATCTGGTAGGGAAGAACAGGCAACAATGACAACATTGGCCGGATTAATCGTTGTTTTAATGATGGTCGCAAGAAAAATAGCGGATTTGTTTGAACTTGTAAAGCAATTATTTGATTTGTAATGAATATATTCTTAAAAGCAGCAGCCGCAGTGTTGACAACTCTGTTTCTGTGGCTGTCACTCAACAAAAGTTCCAAAGATTTTTCTACACTTCTGACACTGACTGTTTGTGCTATGGTGATCACTGTATCGGCTTCATTTTTAGAGCCGGTCATCAGTTTTCTGAAGCAATTACAAAACATTAGTAGTCTGAATCAGGAATTATTTGTCGTTATATTAAAATCTGTTGGTATCTGCATAATTGCAGAAATATGTACACTTGTTTGTAAAGACGCAGGAAATGAATCAATGGGAAAAGCGCTTCAGCTCATATCCGCTTCTGTTATTCTTTGGCTTTCTGTTCCTGTGTTTGAAAAACTATTATCACTACTGGATAAAATGCTGGGGTCATTATGAGGAAATGGATTACAGCAATACTGCTGATTAGTTTTTTAGTGATGCCTGTATGTGCAATGGAATTTACCGCCCCCACTGCGCCGGAGTCTGCGATGCCCTATATGCCGGAGGAACAGGAAACCTTTCTCCAAGGGCTTTTGTACATATTAAAACAAGCGATATTTTCTACTAAACCGGAAATCAAAAATGCATCCGGTATCTGTTTATCTGTGATTGCTCTGGTGCTTCTGTTGAGCCTGACCGGGATTATGAGTAAATCTGCCGCCGGAAATATTCGACTAACGGGGGCTGTTGCAATCGGTGTCCTGTTGTTAGGTCCGGCAAATACGATGATACAGTTGGGAGCGGAGACTGTAACTGACATCAGCGAATATGGTAAATTACTGATTCCGGTTATGACTGCTGCTATTGCTGCACAGGGAGGGGCATCCTCATCAACTGCCCTATATGCTGGGACAATATTTTTCAATTCCTTATTAACCACGGTCATTGTAAAGTTACTGATTCCGGCATTATATATTTATCTCTGCCTGTCGGTAGCCTGTTGTGCTATTGATCAGGAAATGCTGAAACAAATTCGTGATTTTGTGAAAAATACGATGACCTGGATTTTAAAAACAGTTCTCTATATATTTACCGGATACATGACGATAACCGGGGTCATCACCGGTACTGTAGATTCCTCTGCATTAAAGGCCGCAAAGTTGGCAATTTCGGGTTCTGTTCCGGTAGTAGGTGGAATCCTATCGGATGCATCCGAAACCATCCTGGTTAGCGCAGGTGTTATGAAGAATGCGGCAGGAATATATGGCATCTTTGCCACATTGGCAATCTGTTTAGGCCCATTTTTGAATATTGGTGTGCAATACCTGCTGCTGAAACTAACCGCAGGTGTTTGCGGCATATTTGATTACAAACCCACAGAGACGCTGATTAAGGACTTTTCTTCCGGGATGGGTTTGGTATTGGCCGCCACAGGAACTGTCTGTATTATGCTTCTGATCAGTCTCGTATGCTTTATGAAAGGTATGAACATATGAAAGAATATATAGCAGGAATTATTGGCGTTGCAATCATATCAGCCGTGGCCATCAGTTTGGTGAACAAGGATTCGGCAAACGGAAAACTTATAAAACTTCTTTGTGGTGTATTAATGTGTATTACAGTAATATCTCCAGTCGTGAATATATCATTTCGCCAAATCAAGGGATATCTGCAGGACATCTCCGTAGGAGCAGAGTCATATTCTCAAGAGGGATCACAAATGGCAAAAGAACACATGGTATCAATCATAAAATCCAATACAGAAGCATATATCTTGGACAAAGCCAATTTGATGGGTTTAAGGATTGCCGTGGAGGTGGAACTGAATGACGGTAACAATCCGGTCCCCAGTAATGTGACCATAAAGGGAGAAGTATCTCCTTATGCAAAAGAGGTACTAAGTTCCTACATAGAAAGCAACCTTGCCATACCAAAGGAGAATCAAAAATGGTTATGAAAGAGACTGCTGAAAAAATAAAAAATGCAATTGGAAAGTACAAATATGCGTTCATAATTCTATGTGTGGGTTTATTGCTCCTTCTGTTACCGGAGAGAAAGACAAAAACAGAGCAAAGATTTGAGGAAATCAAGCAGAAAACCAATGTGGTGGAGCAAGACCAGTTGTCACAGATTTTGCAATCTATTGAGGGTGCCGGTCAGGTTCAAGTGATGCTTTCTGTGGCAACAGGAGAGAAGACAGTCTATCAAACCAACAGGGATACTTCTACAGACGATGCCGGTGGCAGCGAAAAGATTGATACGGTCATCCTTACAGATTCTCAACGAAACGAGTCAGGGCTGATTAAGCAAATTGATCCACCTGCATATTTAGGGGCTATTGTTGTATGTCAGGGAGCGAATAATCCATCTGTAAAACTGGCAATTACCCAAGCCGTTGCTAAAATAACCGGCTTAAGAACGGATAATATCTGCGTTTTGAAAATGAAATAAGTGGGAGGCATTGTGATATGAAAATATGGAAGAAAAACCTGGTAGCGGCTGCAATCTTGCTGACCGTATGTGGTGGAATCTACGCAAACTGGGCCTATAGTCAAAAGCAAGCCGTATCAGATATAACGGATACATTGGACGAAAATATTATTATGTCGGATGACAAACTTGTTATGGCAGATGATAGCCTTAGTTCCGGAGATAGTACAACTATGACCGATTATTTTGCTGCCGTTCGTTTATCCCGCCAAGAGGCAAGAGACAGTGCTGTAAATCTTTTGCAGGAAACCATGGCTTACGGTGGTGAGTATTCTACAGAATCTTCTGCAGAATTGGAAGAACTTGTAAATGTAGCATTATGCGAGGCACAAATTGAAAGCCTTGTTATTGCCAAGGGATATACTGACTGTGTTGCCTATATCTCCGATAAATCCATCTCTATCGCCGTTGCCGCCCCGGAAGGCGGTTTGCAGCAACCGGATGTAGCCGTGATCTCAGATATCGTGGTAACACAATCGGATTTTTCTATGGATCAAATCTATGTAGTGGAAGTCAAATAATTCTATCCCCCAGAATTTTCAACTCTGGGGGATATTTTGCATGTAAGAAAAGTATTGTTTTTTTTATAATTTGTGGTACAATATATAAAAGAATGTCATACACTCGTGTGATGAAGTTTCAGGAGGTATATCCATGGCAG
>JAFXBH010000139.1 GCA_017521875.1 Oscillospiraceae bacterium | reverse complement strand
GTGACCGCTATTGATTACAAGGATACTGCTAAGATCCGCCGTTACCTGTCTGAGCGTGGCAAGATTCTGCCCCGCCGTACCACCGGTACTTGCGCAGCCCATCAGCGCGCCCTGACCACCGCTATCAAGCGTGCTCGTCAGATCGCTCTGCTGCCCTACGTGGCTGACTAATGAAATCAGAGAGCCCCGCTTCCTGGGAAGCGGGGCTATTTTTATCAAAACACCCCGCCGGAATAACCGGCGGGGTGTTGCTTATTTGCTTATTTAGCAGCCTTCACAAGGCGGCGTTCTTCTTTGGTTTTGCAGAACTTTTCCAACTGAGGCACCAGCATCAGGCAGATCAGCGCTGCGGTAAAGCCACCGTTATATAGGCAGAAGCCACCGTGCATATCAGGAACGGCAGATACCAGCAGATAGTGCAGACCGCCGGCCAGAATGCCGTAGCCGAAGCCGTATTTGCCGGAGACAGGAGACATACCGTTGGCGTAGCACAGACCAATGAGAATGCTCTGGCTGCCGATGGTCAGGCCGTAGGTCTCGCCACCCAGCAGTTTAAAGATCCAGCCAAACAGGAAGGACGCGATCATATAACCGGCCATAATGGGCCACACATTGCCGGGATGGCTGCCGGAGTTACAGGTGGCCAGCATACAGAACACGATGCCGAAGGTCATACCGGTCCACACATTTCTGCCGTCGATGGCACCGGCCAGATTGAAATAGCCAACGATCATCAGACCAAACAGGCCTACATTCATCAGGAAGGGGGCATAGCCGTACTTGGTGGTGAAGCAAGCGCCGTGGCCGGAATCCTTTAATAGCGCCCAGTAATCCTTGGGCTTGCAGCCCATCAGCAGTGCCATCACAATGCACAGACCGAATACCACGAAACAGAAAATGTTGGTATTTTCCCAAGAGGCAATGTCCAAAGCGGCCATAGTGCTGAGTTTGCCTAAGTCACCGATCTTCCAGCCAAGCATCACATTGTACAGAACCGTACGCAGGAAGAATGCGGTCATACCGATGGGTACGGCGGCGGAATAGAGGTCATAGCCTTTGTGGATATTGGGTGCGTGGACCAGGCCTGCGGGCAGGAAGAAACCAATGATCAGACCCACAAACAGGGCAATACCAAAACCCAGCCAGTTGAAACCCACATATTCTACGCCGGGGTAACGGAACAGAAGATCAGAAATCAGGGGCGCAATACCGGTGGAGTAAAGCATCGCATTGGACACAGCGCCCAACTTCTCTTTCTTCACAGCGGCATACAGGCACACGCCCAGCACGGTAGGCAGCATATTCACCAGGTTCATACCCCAGGAGGCAAAACCAATGGTCAGCAGCACGCCCAGAGTGGTCACCTGATTGGGTTTACTGCCGGGCAGGCAGCACAGGAGTGTGCAGAACAGACCCACCAGACCCATATTCATAAAGGTGGCTGCGTAGCCGCCCAAAGCAAAATAGTTGGTGGAGATCTTGCAGGTGCGGGACATAATGTTCCACAGCCCGCTGTATATCTGCTCTACATCGGGCATAAAGGCTGCGCCGATCATAAAACAGACGCTGGTGAAAGCAAAAAACAGGCGCAGAAATTGACTTTCTGACAGATTTTGGATCTTCTTCATCTTCTATCCCTCTTTTTTGAAAATGATAAAGGCACGAACGGGCGTACCGTCCGTGCCCTTTGCAAATGGATTTAGATCTTTTCAGCGGCTTCGACCACGTGCTTCATCAGCACGGTGGTGGTTACCGCGCCTACGCCGCCGGGTACGGGAGTAATGGCCTCAACAATAGGCTCAACC
>JAFXBH010000013.1 GCA_017521875.1 Oscillospiraceae bacterium | reverse complement strand
TCCCCGGCAAAGCGGATTGGCAGAAAATTTGCGATCTACCATTGTATTTGAGCCAAAGTACCGCAACGCCGATGCTTTGCGGGGATTGGAAGATTTTTCTCATCTCTGGATCATTTGGCAGTTTTCCGAGGCAGTCCGCACAGAATGGACACCAACCGTACGGCCTCCCCGTTTGGGTGGCAATACACGAATGGGTGTTTTTGCCACACGCTCTCCATTCCGTCCCAACTCCCTGGGCCTTTCCTGCGTCAAAATCGTCGGTTTAGAGCAAACACCGGAGCAAGGAACTGTGATCCATGTTGCCGGAGCAGATCTCATGGATGGCACACCCATTTTTGATATCAAACCCTATATCCCTTATGCTGACTGCCATCCGGACGCCTTGGGCGGTTTCACCTCTACTGCCGGAGATTTTCTCCTAAATGTAGATTTCCCTTCTCATTTACTGAACATATTGCCCGAAGACAAACAAGCGGCTGCTATCGAAGTTCTATCCCACGATCCCCGCCCCTCCTATCAGAATTCCCCTGACCGTGTATACGGACTTTCCTTCGCCGGTTTTGATATTCGCTTTACTGTAGTGGAGAAAACGCTTTGCGTTGTGGAGGTAACTGCATTATGAGAAAGCATGTAGATATGTTGAATGGCTCTCTATTCACCGGCATTTTAAGTTATACCATTCCCATCATACTGACAAGCGTTTTGCAACTTTTGTTTAACGCGGCCGACTTGGTGATTGTCGGTCGGTTCTGCGGCAGTATTTCCGTAGCAGCCGTCAGCGCCACTGGCGCAATCACCGCGTTGATGGTTAATTTCTTTATCGGTCTTTCTGTTGGCGCAGGTGTATGCGTTGCGCACGGTCTGGGTGGGCAAAACAACACAGAAGTACACCGCACCATCCACACCGCAATTCCCACAGCCCTGATCGCCGGTACCGGTCTGAGTATATTAGGTGTGATTATTTCCCCCACTCTTCTGCGGCTGATGGACACACCGGTAAATGTATTGCCCCTATCCTCGGTATATATGCGGATCTATTTTGCAGGAATGATCTTCAATATGCTGTATAATTTCAGCGCCGCTATTTTGCGAGCTGCAGGAGATACCAAATCTCCCCTGATCTATTTGACATTTGCAGGTGTAATCAATGTCATTTTAAATGTGATATTTGTTACCCTATTCCATATGAATGTTGCAGGCGTTGCCTTGGCAACTACTATTTCTCAGGCAATTTCTGCGATCCTAACCACCCGGGCGCTTATGAAACGCACGGATGTGTGTCGGCTGGAACTGAAAAAAATGCATTTTTATAAGAAACAATTTAAGAAAATGCTGCATATTGGCCTGCCTGCCGGCATTCAAAGTTCTCTATTCTCTATTTCCAATGTGCTAATTCAATCTTCTGTAAACTCTTTTCAGTCCGATGCCATTATGTCCGGCAACGGCTCTATGCAAAACATTGAGAGTTTTGTATATGCGATCGTAAACAGTTTCAGTCAAACTGCCGTCAATTATGTGGGGCAGAATGCAGGCGCTCATCGTTTTGACCGGATTAAGAAAATTTACCCTACTTGTCTGGGTTTTGTTGCGGTATTTGGTATTTTCTTCGGTACCATCGTTCAAATTTTCGGAAGGCCTTTGCTCTACATTTACATCACGGATTCCCCCGAAGCCATTCAGTATGGGCTTATCCGTATGGGCTAC
>JAFXBH010000138.1 GCA_017521875.1 Oscillospiraceae bacterium | reverse complement strand
GTTCTTGGTTTGTACCGGTAAATACATTCTGTTTTTAGGATAGAGAAGAAATTTTCGGCCATTGCATTGTCATAAGGATTTCCTTTCCTTGACATTGACGGCGTTATCCCGTAAGATTGAGTTAGCTTGAAATATGCTGTGGATGTATATTGAAAGCCTTGGTCGCTGTGGAGCTGCAACTCCGCAGCGACTCTCTTTTTCTCTTTCTTCATAGCCAACCGTATTGTGTCCAGGACGAGATTGATAGTTTGCTGTGTAGCTGTCTTATATGCCACAATGCTGTTGTCATACAGATCCCGGATCATGGATAGGTACAGTACGCCTTCTCTCGTTTGAATATAAGAAATATCCGTAACCCATTTGCTGTTTGGTCTGTCTGCAAAGAACTGCCTGTTAAGCAGATTCTTGTATCTATGGATCTGCTGACCAAGGTTCTGCCACTTCCTTTTCCTGCGGATCTCAGACAGAATCCCATACTTTTTCATGATTCTTAATACGGTTTTAGGATTGCGGTGGATCCCTTGGCACTCCAGCCACAAATGCATTCGCCGATAGCCGTAGGTTTTGTGACATCTATCTTGATGCTTTTTCATCTTCTCAGCCAAAGCAGCGTCCTTTTCTGTAGACCCCATTCGGCTTACATAGGAATAGTAGCCGCTTCTGGATACACCAAAAAACTGACACATAACCGAGATGGGATATTCCGTCCGGTGACGATAAATAACCTGATACTTGAATTTGGGCCTCACATCCTTTCTGTGAGCGAGAGAAAATCCCGCAATAATTCATTTTCCATCTTTAGTCTTTTATTCTCGTACTTATATTCTTGCAGCGTCTTAGCCGGCTTGCGGCCTCTGGTTTTGGAAACCTGCTTTTCGTTTCTCCTCGCACGTGTTAATGCCTCGTGCACGACCTTTTTGCTTTTAAATCCAAAATGTTCTGCAATCTCTCTTTGGGTCATTCCTTCTGCCACCATAGCCTGTATTGCCGGTAGCAATTCCTTGATATGCGTGTAATTTCGTTTGGACATAACGATACCCCCTAATGTAGTTATTATCCTACATTAGGGGGTGTTTTGTCTATTGTCCGATTTTACTGGTTCGGTTCAAACGGACAGGGGGCGTTTTTTATGCGGGCTCAAACAAAGGCTTGATTTTTTTCTTATAGATCCGGGCGTACAAGATCAGCGAAACCGTTGCGCTGACCACTTCCGCAATGGGGAATGCCCACCAAACAGCGGTGACATCTCCGGTCAAACTCATAAAATAAGCCACCGGCAACAGGGCAATCAGTTGCCGACACAGGGACACGATGGTGGAATAAATGCCGTTGCCCAAAGCCTGGAAACTGGAACTGAGGGCAATGCCCACTGCCGCAATGGGGAAGTGAATATTGATCACCCGCAAAGCGCTGCGACCCAGAGTCATAAATGTATCCGTCGGCTCAAAGATCCCCAAAAGTTGCTCCGGGAAAATCTGGAAAACCGTCAGACCCACCAGCATAATGGTCATAGCCGTGCCAACGGCCAATTTCAGCGTGCCGGTGATCCGTTTGGGCTGCCGGGCGCCGTAGTTATAAGCGATGATGGAAATAGACGCGTTGTTGATACCGAACAGGGGCATCAGCACAAAACTCTGGAGTTTGAAATAGATGCCGAATACGCCTGCGGCGGTCTCGCCGTAAGTTTTGAATCCCAACAGAATCTGATTCATACCGAAATTCATCACAGAACCAATGGCCATCATCACAATGGAGGGGATGCCCACGGTGAAAATGGGTTTCATAATGTCCCAGCGGGGACGAATGTATTTGAATTTCAGGGATACATCCGGGTTGCAGGTGAAGTTGAAAATAATCGCCATAATGGCGGCCACCCACTGACCGATCACTGTGGCCACGGCAGCGCCGGCGATACCCATCGGGGCAATACCCAAAGGCTCAAAACCGAAGATAAATACCGGGTCAAGGAGAATGTTCAGCACGGCGCCCAAACCCTGGGTGAACAGGGTGTATACTGTCCGGCCGGAAGCCTGCAGCAACCGCTCTCCCAAGATCTCCACGAAGATACCCAGACAGAAAATAGAGCAGATGGAAATATAAGCCGTGCCATTGTCAATGGTCTCTGCCACAGTGGACTGAATGGCGTAGTAGGGTCTTGCCCCCACGAATCCAAAGAGAATGAACAGCAAAGAAAAACACAGACACAGGAAAATACCGTTGCCGGCAGTCCGGTTGGCTTTTTTCTGATTGCCTTCGCCCAAAGATTTGCTCAGCAGGGCGTTCATACCCACACCTACGCCGGTGGCGCAGCCGATCATTAAATTTTGGATTGGGAATGCCAGACCCAGCGCGGTGACCGCACTATCGGAAACCCGGGACACATAGAAACTGTCCACCACATTGTAAAATGCCTGAACCAGCATAGAAAGGGCCAGCGGCAGAGCCATGGTGAAAAGTAGTTTGCCCACGCCCATTGTGCCCATTTTGTTATCTCCCAGCCTGGGAGCAGTCGCATTCGACATAGTAAGACCTCATTTTTCTAAATTCAACCCTACCATTATAGTATATTATGCCGAAAAAGCAATAGAAAAAAATACCCGCCCGAAGACCAACATCCTACAAAACAGGATGTCATTGCGAGCAACGAAGGTGCGTGGCAATCTACCGTACCCATGGAGGTATAGATTCCCACAGCCGCTATGCGGCTTCGGAATGACAAAGAGGAGGTATGTTGTCTTCAGGCGGTGTGGTTAACTTTCCATCTGTTTGCCTAAGAACCCGGCAATAGTCTGGGTCAGGGTCTGATCAGCCTCGGTCACCGGCGCGCTGTCTTCTCCCATCAATAACATCACGCAGCCCATCAGGTCGCCTTGGGAGAGAATGGGGGATGCCACGCCCAATTTATATTTTTCCGAACTGTCGGTGGGATGGACGGGAGGATCGCCGGGCTTGTGGCGGTATTGCGCCCGCTGCTGCATCAGCCGATCCAGTTCCGGGGAATTGGGCTTGTCCATCAGTTCCCGTTTGGGCGCGCCGGACAGGGCAATGATGCTGTCCCGATCCGACACCGCGGCGATCCGCCCGGTGCTTGCCCCAATGGACTCGCAGATCTGAGCGGCAAAATCCTGCAGATCGCTCATGGGGGAGTATTTGCGGAAGATCACCCCGCCGTCCTTTTCGGTGTAGATCTCTAAAGGGTCACCCTCCCTGATACGGAGGGTGCGTCTGATTTCTTTGGGGATAACAATTCTTCCTAAATCGTCCACTCTACGAACTATTCCTGTTGCCTTCATATATCTTTCTCCTTTTCTGCAGGGGCACAAAGCCTCCCTTGTGTAAAGGGAGGTGGCTGCCCGCAGGGCAGACGGAGGGATTGTCTTTGTGGATATATCACAATCCCCCAGTCAGCTCCGCTGACAGCCCCCTTTACACAAGGGGGCCTTTTCCCGTGCCTACAATAATTTTACAAATTACGCTGTTAGTATCTGTAAACGGACGGAGATTATACCGACAATTGCTTTTTTACTTGACTTATGGTAATATTGGCGCAGAGGTGATTCTTATGATTGCAAACAAACTGGGAGTAATCGAAAAAGGACAAGATGGTGCCATTTTCAACAAATACCTTTTCCGTTTTGATGCAAAAGGTGCTTGTGCGGTATATCAAATAGATGACTTGTCTGACAATTCTGTTCCCATTTCCCGATTTGTATTAGATAAAGCCGATATCATTGCCCCCCACAGCAATTCCGTTGCGTTCAGCAACACCCGCTATTGCGATACGGATGAATTTCCTCTGCTATACAGCAATGTATACAACAACTACGCAAAAACCGATAATCCGATGAAGGGTGTGACCTGTGTATACCGTTTGGAAAGAAGCGGAAATATGTTTTCAACAACACTGCTTCAACTGATAGAAATTGGATTTACAGACGACCCTGTTTGGAAATCTGCAGGTGGTAATGATGTTCGTCCCTACGGCAACTTTGCCCTTGATGCTGAGAACAGGATGTATTATGCTTTTACAATGCGCGACGAAGAGCAGACCACAAGATATTTCGCATTTGACCTGCCAAGCATTGACGACGGAATATACGATAAAACCTTTGGTGTAAAGCGGGTTGTTCTGGGTAAAGAAGATATTCGAAGCTTCTTTGACTGTGAATATCATCGATACATCCAGGGCGCTTGCTTCCGCAACGGAACAATTTATTCTGTTGAGGGCTTTACAGACAGTGAAATCAACCCGCCCGCTATCAGATTCATTGATGTCCATAAGCAAAAGCAAGACCGACTGTACTATTTTGCAAATTGCAATATGCATATTGAACCTGAATTTATTGATTTTGAAAACGAAACCTGCTATTACGCAGACCACGACGGGAATGTATTTATATTGAGCTTTTAATCTATAAATAGCGCAGTAGAAATTCT
>JAFXBH010000137.1 GCA_017521875.1 Oscillospiraceae bacterium | reverse complement strand
TTCTTGTCGGAGAGCGAGTCAGCACCTGCTTCGTGAAGAAGTCTTCCTATGGTGTAGGCTCCAGTCTTCACCTCGCCCTTATCGATCTTGTCGGCGAGTTTATATGCAACGGTATCAGCAGAAAGGGATTTGCCGAACTTCACCAGGTTGCTTGTCTCGCCCTTTTCTATAACATCCTTGCCCTGCTTGTAGGTATTCACTTCTCCTGCAATGGTGCCGCCACCCTCAAGGATTCCTGCGGATAATGCGCCGAGAAGTCCGGAATAGGCGACCTGCCCCCATTCGACATCGCTCCAGTCGTTGTTCGCATTCATGGCTATGTTTTTGAAGAAGGGATCAAGGACTTCTTGAAGGCCTTCTTCTGTAAACTCGGAAACCATATTGCCACCAAGTTTGATGGCTGCACGAGCAAAAGCATTGTTTACTCCGGATGTCAACTTATTGATGATGTTTCCGGAAACTTTACCGCCAAGTTTGCTGATACCACCAAGCAGATACGAGAGCCCTGCTTCAGAGGCACCGACCAAGGTGGAATATGCTCTCGCTTGTCCTTTGCTGTATCCGCTATTGATCGCATCCGCATAAGCATTACCTGCAGCAGATACGCCCATTGATGCAAGACCGAGGCCTTGACCGACAACAGGAATGGCACCCATAGCAATCGAAGGAGCCATATTCGCAGTCGTGGTCACCATATCGTATGCGAGTTGCCCAAGGGAATTCCCCATGATATCGAAGCCATCGTCATCGAGGTCTTCTCTGACCATCTGACCGGCCTGAGCAATGGCACTTGCTGGGATATAATCCTCCTCGTCCGAGAAGAAGTTATTAACACCGCTTGAGAACTGATCCAAACCTACCACGGCCCCAAAAACAATCTCACCTGCAGTATTGCCTTCCATCGGTTTGAAGATTTTCTGTGCAAGGCGATTGTTGAGCGTTCCTGTGATGGATTCGAGATATTTATCGGCAGACTCTTTATCGCCCTTCCCGATGTAGTAATTATAGACTGCGATCTCATCTTCGTTCATCTCATAAACCAAATGGTTTATGCCATAGGCTTTAGGATTGGGTTGACCGCCCCCTGCCACAGCCTCTAATGACTTTTTATCGTATTCGTCTTTGTTATTCAGTGCGAATGTAACAGGGTTGTTTACCTCTTCTCCAAAAGGTTGCCAACCACCTACAGCAAACCATCCCATCTTATCGTCAATGGAATCGGGATTATCGACCTTCGCGCCGATGTCGGCATACTTCTGGAATTCGGGATCGCTGTCGGAAACAGAACCAAGTTCAAAACCTTCTCGATTGTTCTGTGTACGCTTTTTCTGCGCGAGAAGTTCGGTGCGTTCTTCCTCCAACGCATCAATCTCATCCTGTCGGATATATTCCACATTGGAGGGAACATTCTTTTGATCGAAATTTGCGTTTGTGGTTGTTCTGCCTTCCGCCTTCGCCGCTTTGATTTTGGCATCGATCTCGGTGAGTCTGTCATCAACACTCTTGGTGTATGTGGCGTAATAGGCATCGTCTTTATAACCATAGTTCTCGGAATAAGCCTTCAGCCAGTCCGCTTCAGTTCCTGTTGCCTTGGCAGATGCAGACTTGATTTCATCGAAGGTCTTCCCTTTATACTTCTGCTCATATCCAAAGTTGATATTAAAATCATCCTCATCTTTGAAGTTCGACATAAAATTACGATCCTCGATTGAGGCGTTTAAGACTTTTTCAAAGGATGCTAAGTTACCATCGATGGCGGAATAGACCGATTCAGTCCAATCCTTGTTGAGGTATTTGCCATACCTGTCAAAGTCTGCTTTGATAGACTCTGCGCTCGACCTTGTGGTGTTATATAAAGACTTAACTCTTTCATACCAATCATTTGCATCGGGGCGATATACGGCGTTTCCAGCCTTGTAACGGTCGTTGTGTGAACTGATCGTTGTGTCAACACCTGTCATCCAGGCGTTGATTCTTTGGTTCAGATCGTTAACGATATCCTCTCCGTATGTGCGGAATTTCCATTCGTTATAACGCGATTCAAATCTGTCGTCTACGCCTTCTTGTGTATCCTGATCCTTCTGTTTCTTTTTCCATTCCGCATACTTTTCATCGAATGACATAGCCGTTACCTCCTTATTTCGTTATTTCCACTTTCCTGTTTTCGGATCAAACACAAATGTTGGTTCCTTCAAAGGTATAGTTTGTCCATATACACCACTCCCAAGAGATACTTCACCATTAGGATGTGATTCGCCGTTGTCCTGTTCACCAAAGTAACTATGATAGATCTCCATTGCCGCATCGGTGTTTCCTGCAGCCGTAACAAGAGCTTTTGCATCTTTTTGACTACCGCGTTCCGCTGCATCCCGCATTGCATCGGTGAACTCCTTCTCGGAAAATCCGCCAAAGAGGGATGTGTTGGAACTCGGCTTATTCGCACTCGTCCAAGCGGCCGCCTCGGTTTGTTTGTTATGCCGTTGCTGTTCATTAAACGCTCTTTCATCGGTATACTTCGTGTAAGACAGATTTCTGTCGTTATTATACTTATCCAGACTGATTTGCTTGGCAGTGTTATATATGCCATCCGCTCTGCTGAGATCATACTGCCAATCGGCAACGGAATCGCGATGCTGTCCATAGGCAAAGTCGCGCCCATCGGTATACAGACTATAATCCCAATTACGCTCGTTATTGTACTGATCGGCAAGATAGTTTCTTTCGGTCTGCCAATCGGCAACGGTGTCGCGGTGTTGACCGTAGGCAAAATCACGCTCGTTGGTATATCTACCGTAGTCTCTGTCGGCTTCGGTATCGTATCTGCCTGTGAGGTAGTCTCTGTCAACCTGCCAATCAGAGACATCATCTCTGTATCTGCTGTAGTCCCGATCATCGCGGTCCGCATACAGACCATACTGATTGTACAGATCATCCGTCTCTCTGTTGTACTGGTCAAGAGCCAATTTATACAGTTCGGGAACCTTGTCGTTCAACTGCTGCAGGTAGCCTTGATAGGTCTGCTGACCTACGCTCTGAGCATAAGAGTTGCCATATCCACCGGTCATAGCGGCGGCTTGTCCCATAGTATCCTGCATCGCCAGATTGCCTTGTGTGGTGTACTGATCCTTGTACTGCTGATACAGCATATCGCCGTTCAGATCATAGGAGAACTTCTCCCTGTTCATGATCTTGTTCATGGTATCGTTAAGCCCTTGGAGCCATTGAGACTGATATTCACCGGGCTTATTCGCCATATGCTGCTGAAGCGCGGCATACGCATTCTTCACAAGATCACTCTCTTGGTAATCCGCGTAGGTAAACTCACCGGGCTTGTTCGCCTCGTGGTTCTTAAGCGCAGACTGTGCATTCTTCACCGCATCGCTTTCAGCATAGTCTGCATAAGTAAATTCGCCAGGTTTATTCTTTGCAACCTGATCCCTCTGATTCTTTGCCGCAATTGTGTCGGCATCATCGCTGTACTTTTTAAATGACCAAGCCATAAAAAATCATCCTCCTAATTCGTTATTTCCATCTTCCTTTGGCATAGTACAAAAGCGTATAGTTAAGCGCGCTGGCGCTCGCGCCTCTGCACAACAATACAGATGGGGCCTGTGCAGTGGTCGCCGCACCGTTGCTCACAACAAAGCACGAATGTGCCGAGTCGCCGAATTCGCTCGTAATCTGGCACATCGGTGCTTCGGAGAAACTAAACGGAAAGGAAAGCGCAGATACAGCGCCGTGATATATTGCAGAACCCCACGCGCTCGTGGCAGCAACCGTGACCTTTCGCTTCGCCCAGCACTCTGCAGTTCCGTCCGCCCATTTCCTATAGGTCCAGTCGCCGCTCTTGCCCTCCTCATAGGCGGATAACGACTGCCACTCGGTTATATACCAAATACCGGAGGCATCTTCTGTATGAAGTTGTCTCACATACCTTTTGTCGCCCCGATAATGGATGTATTCTTGAACGGTGTAGATCCAAGTGCCGCTTTCCGAACCTCCACCGTTGCCCGAATAAACTCTCAGAGTGCCCGCTTCTTTTATTGGTAGGTTCGTCATCTCGTTTGCTATTTTATTTGAAGTGATGGCATACCCTCCATGCGCGGTGACATCGTTTATATTCGTCCCTTCTGCGAGGGGAATCAACGCACCAAAACCAAGAACCTTCCCTTGGACATCACCATAGAATCTCGACCTCCAAGCGACCTCCAAACCATCCGCTTCAGGATGCTTACCAAACGATGCACCCTTCCCGCCGTTTTTGAGTAAGAAGGTAACCTCGCAGGTCATGATTACTTTGGCAAATTTCACTTGACTTCCTACCGTATCGTTGACCTGAATCTCAACAAGGTAAGTTTTATCCGCATAAAGATAAATCTGCTCGGAAGACGGATTTCCGTCAACGGTTGCGACTCCATCGAACTCGTTGACAGTATCCGCACTATCCAAAAGTGTTATCCATTTTTCATCTTTAAGCGGTAGCCCATCATAAACCTTCCATCTGTATTTCAGATCGCAGTAGTTCTTTCCGTTCAACGGCGACCACTTTTCTCTACCGGCGTGAATCCTGAGATGCAATCCCCTCTCGAAGATGTTTCCATTTTCATCGCACCGCAGAAGGCTGTTGGTTCCGTGTGTCTGAAGTTTTGGCTTGGAATACCCGTAGAAACTGATCTTCTTGGAACTGCTGTTCGTTTGTCCTCTGGCATTCGTTACAGTCAAAGTAACCGTTACTTCGCCAACAGCGTTTATCGCACCCGATGTGGTCAGAGTGGAGTTTCCGGAAACACTCGAAAGCGACTTGCCGGAACTGTTCTTCACCGTCATCGTTACGCTCTTGACAGAAGAATACGGAGCCGTTGCAGAGTATGCCGCTTTAACCTTCGTCAACCCTTGAACATAAATATCCGAAAAATACTGCTTCAAATTTGGGTATTCCGTAAGGTGAGACGGAGTAAGTGTCAATCCGGAGATCGTGGGTTTGGTCGTGCTGTTATCTGGAACGGTCGCCGTGAATGTTACCGTCTTCGTGCCGACCTTGTTTTTATCGGTTCTTTCGGTACCGTTATAGGTCGTGCAGGTGATCGTGCCTGTACCGGATGTGGCGCTCGGAATATATTCCGCGAATCCATCAATAGTGACAGGTAAATTGCACGATGTCGTGGCGGCGCTGGATGGCGTTCCTTTCTTTCCGTGGAATTCATACTCAATTTTATGAGTGAAGTTCGACGACTTCCGATTCGTATAGATGGTCAACGAATTTCCCATCGTAATCGTGGAGGCGGATAGGGTCGGTACCGATGCATCGGGGACCTGTAGGGTGATCGTTTTCGATACAGCATCTCCAACCTGCTTTGTACCATTGTATGTGTAGCACTTAATCGTACAGGTGCCACTCGTCGCATTGTTGCACTCTTTCGCAAGGTCAGTAACAGGCCAAGCGCAAGAGCTCGTAACGTCTTCCTTGATGGTAACATCTTTTTTACTTCCAAAAGAATAAGTAAATAATGCTTGAAGTTCGTAGACTTCCTTCCGGAAACTCCAAGTGTCACAGATCCGCCCATCTTTACAGTTGTGGCAGAGACCGTTGGTGTAGTGGCACCGGGAACAGTAAGCGTGAGCGGTGTGGTCTTTGTGCCAAGATATGTTGAACCACTATATGTGTGGCAGTAAATGGTGCAGGTGCCGCTTAGTGCATTATTGCACTTCGCCGCCAAGTCGGGTACTGTCCATGGATAAGAATCACCGACACCGGTGGTGATTTGTACCTCTGTGGTTTGTGTGCCAAAAGTATATGCCAAAACATGCTTTAAGGCTGTCGACTTTCTGTTCGTTTTGATCGTAACCGTGCTCCCCATCTTTACAGAAGTCGCACTCACAGTGGGTTCAGACAGTCTCGCAATGGGGTCAAGGGTAACCGTCTTCGTAGCGGTGATGGTTCCTACAGAAGTACCTGCATAGGTGCCGTTGAACGGCCACGATGCTGAGAGTGTACAAGTTTTTGTGCCATCGCTGTTGTGGTAAACCCTCACCGTGGAGGACTTAATCCAATGGTAGGTATCCTTTGCAGGATAATTGTTGATAGCGGGCGATGTGTAGGTATCGATCGTTCCGTTGATGGATACCGTGCTATTGGCCTTTGCACCCGCAGAAAGATTGTAATACCGTACATAAACTGTGAGCGTTACATCGGTGTAGTTCCCGTCGATGCTTTGTTCTCCGCTCCATTCGCAGTAAAGGCCAAAACTACCGTAGGAGGGATTTACCGGATATTTATAAAAACTGCCGCTTAATGCCATTGCCTAATCACCCCTTCCAGATAAACGCAAGACCATATAAAGGGTCGTTTTGAATGGTATACCCACCCATATTCAAAGACGATGTGATTTGGGCATCCCTGATGAAGAATTTGCTGGTATGATCCATCTCATCGACCTCGATGTATGCAACTCTTTCTCCTTTGTCATCGTAGAAATCCAAACCGGTCGGTGTAAATCTCGCACTGCTTTTAAATTCGTATTTATCATCCACCTCGGTGACCTGACCGATAGAAATGCCATACTTGGTTTCTTCTTCACCGACAGTCACATTGCCGATCTTCAAACATCCCCTATATGTCCGTGTTTGGTCTGCCTCGCCGTCGTTTTCTTCGTCAATCTCCGCATCTTTTTGCATCCGAAGAATTACACCGTTCTCTTCGTCAACATCAAGAATGGCTCTTCGCTCTTCCTTGTATGTACCAAATTCAGATTGAGCCACATAATATCCGCTGTCATCGTAGAGATTTTTGATGGCTCCCGCATATGCCGAAACGATTTCCGCATTGGAGACGATCAAATCGCGCAGTTCGTTGAAGGTGGAGATCTTCTTCTGCTCGCTCTCACCGGAAGATCCGCCTGTTTCAAGGATAATTCCGTTGTTTGCGGCAGAAGACTCAAGCGTTTCCAACGCCCACTTCATCTTCTCCACGAACTGAAACAGATACCCTCGGATCTGAGCAACCTGCCCCTCCGTTGTAGGGGCGGATATGTTCGGTAATTGAAGATTGATGCTCATTAGATATCACTTCCTTGTTCGATGGTCTTGGTAATGTTATAGATCTTCGCATCGCCGGTGCCAACGATCCGCAACCGCATATGGTTGCACCGCTTAGGTCTGATGGGTACAGCGAAACTGCGAAGAGAAGTTCCTGCCAGGCTGCATACATGCTCCCAATCGCCGATGGAGTCATATTGCACATAGAATTGAACCCTTGTGCCGACATCCAGCGAGATGCTCACATTCAGTCTGGAGAGATATTTCTTGTCCGGAGAATAGACACCGATGACACCGGTCTCCGCCATCCATTCGATCGGCTCGGTGTCAGGAACACCGTCTCCGAACATCGTTCGGATCTTTCCGTCCTCGATGTAGTAGAGTTCACCGTTGCAGAAGCAAAATCCCTCCGCTTTGGTGTTGTCCTCCTTATGCCACATCCCCTTGGCAGCATCATAGACAAAAAGATGATACTCTCCGGTCATATCGTGCCGCATCGAGATGTAATACTTATTGCCGTGAGAGCCTCCGAATGCGACTTTAACGCCGTTTTGCCGTTCATCGACATTAGTCCTTCCGTAACGCTCTTCGCCAAACTCTGCGGAAATTTCCGCGGGAAGAGAGCCATCGTATGCACATACGCCGCTCTTCGATTTGTAATAGAGAACCTCATTCACGATTGCAAGGCTCTCGCTGCAGCCTGCTTGAACGCCTCTGCAGGCAATCGTCTGGATCTGGAAGTTCGCAGGGTAGTTTCCGTAAACCTTGTGAACGCAGTCCTCTTTGAAGAAAAGCGGATAGCCAAGGTGGGTGATCGCCCCTGTGAAAACGCCATCAGAACCAAGGGATGCCACATAACTATCGGTAGAGACCCCCATAAAGCAGTTCCAGTTCTTGAAATCACCGAGTTTGCAGGCATAAAGTTCGTTCACATTCTTTTCGAATGTGCTGACACCATCCTTCTCCTTATATACGGGACCGTATTTGCATCCCCAAAGGCGGTTTTCGGATTCAACGACAAAATCCATGTCGGGAACCCTACGCTCGATAGTGATATTGTTGCTCAAGGATACCGCCTCGTCTATGATACCGATGACGA
>JAFXBH010000136.1 GCA_017521875.1 Oscillospiraceae bacterium | reverse complement strand
TCGCCGTAGTTGTTGTTCCAATCCAGACAACCGGTACCTGTACCTGCCGCCAACTGCAGACCCATCATCGCCATAGCGTTGGTTACATCCATTTCGCAAACCACAGGTACGCCTTCCTGAATCAAAAGCCCCATGGCCGCGCAAGGTGTAATACCCAGTTCCTGCTGCAGTTCGCTCCAGCAGCGGATGGCAAGGGTGTCCAGCATATTTTCATCGATCATTTTGTCCAGCACCACAGCCAGTTTTGCCAAAGACACATCTCTGCCGGCGGGGGCATCTTTGTAATCGCATACCCGGTGCAGATCTGCCAGGCGCGCCTGCACTTTCGGATCAGAGTCGGAAAGTTCCCGGATTGCGGCAAAAACAGTTGAAAAATCGTATGTTTCCACATCTACACCCCGGTTCTCCAGCGCCATTTCATCGTAACGGACACTCTTGAATGCAGTGGTGCGGGCGCCGAATGCACCGATACGCAGGTGCTTCATTCTGCTGACGATCCGGCAGATAGCAGCAAACTTCTTCAGCTGCCGGTCAAATTCCTTGGAAGCAGGATGGGTAACAAAAGGCAAATAGGTGGTGTACCTGGTACCCATTTGTGTCAGCACGCTGGTCAGCGCCATTTTGCCGCAGAAAGCATCCCGGCGGTGGGCAAAGTCCATCTCATCCAGTTTATCCGGGTAGGCTTGCAGAAGAATGGGAACGTCACAATCCCGAATAGCGGCTTTGATACCGTTTTCGTCGCCAAAGTTCGGCAGACAGATCACAAGGCCGGCATATTCTCCCCGGTGTTCCTCCAAAAAGTCAGCAAAAACCCGTCCTTCCTGCAAGGTCTCCACCGCACCATAGCGGGTAGAGAATTCATTGGGATAAATGGCTTCTATCCCGGCGCGGGCAAAGGCATCCAACATCTCCTCCCGGGCGGAAGAGATTACACTGCTGGGGAAAAATCCCCGGTTTGCAATTAAAAGAGCGATCTTCATAAACACATCTCCTTCGAAAATAATTATCGTTACCGTTAACGATAACGGTAACGATAATATATCAGTTTTCAGAGATAAAGTCAACATATTTTACACTTTCGATTCCCCTCTTGCCTTTTCCCGGTAAATTTCTTATAATAGAGCAAAAGGCAGGTGGATCTCTATGCAGCAACCAAAATCCAAGCGCATCACATTAAAGGACGTGGCAACCGCCACCGGATACTCCGTAAACACCGTATCCAAAGCCCTTCGTGATGCGCCGGACTTAAATACACAGACCAAAGCCGCGATCTGCGCCGCCGCCCGGGAAATGGGCTATGTGGTCAACGATATGGCCAGCGCTCTGCGCAGCGGCTATTCCAATGTTTTGGCGCTGATCGTCAGTGATATTTCCAACCCCTTCTTTGGCATTTTGTGTAAAGAAGTAGAGCAGCAGGCGGCGAAATACAACTACACCGTCATCGTATTCAACACAGAAGAGGATTCTGCCCGTGAAGATCGGGCGATCCGCACCGCCCTTTCCAAAAATGTGGACGGTGTGTTGCTTACCCCCTCTCAGCACAGTGCCGAGGGTATCCGACTTTTGCAGGAAATGGGAAAGCCCTGTGTGCTGATCGGTAGATTCTTTGCCGATCTATCGGCAGATGCGGTGCTGTTTGACGACGAAAACGGTGGTTACCTGGCAGGCAAGCACTTAACCGAACAAGGTTACCGGAACATTTTAATGCTCAACGCCCCCTACAACTCCAGCGCCCGGGATCGGGCGGCAGGCTTTGCCCGGGCAATGGCAGAAGCCCCCGGCGTACGCAGCCGCACCATCACCTTGGATTCTCCCCTGGGCGGCGTTGCTCAAGTTTTAAGCAGCGAGTATCAAAAAGAGCCTTTCGACGCCATTTTCGCCTACTCCGACCTTTTGGCAATGGAAGCCGCCAGCACCCTGGAGCAACTGGGCATCTGCCCCGGCAAAATCGGTCTTGTAGGCTTTGACGATATTCAGTCCCGCCTTTCCCTGCCTATGCCACTGACCTCTGTCAGCGTAGGCAAAGCCGCCTTTGGTCAGGCGCTTGTCAGCCTGCTGATGCGGCGCATTGGGGAAGACAACGGCGATTTTCCCTCCCGTATCGTTCTGCCTACCAGCCTTACCATACGGAAAAGCACCGAAAAATAAAAAGAGTCGCTACAGCAATTCGCTGTAGCGACTCTTTTTATTGTATAACAACAGACGCCGTTACTTTTTCCTGCAGGCGATTTGCATAGGGTTCTATGACAGATCTCTTCAAGAATGCGGCTTCTTCATAACCTTGGGTTTTCCCCAGCCTTTCCGCCTTGGAAAGTCCCAGAGGATGATAGGGCTGTAAATGGATTTCCCGGACGGAAGGCAATCTGTTTGCCAGATCCGCCAAGGCGCTGAAATAGTTTTCATTCAGATTCACGCCCGGAATCACGGGACAACGGAGAATGATATTTGCTCCCATACTATCTAAAAAGTTTAGGTTTTCCAATATCTTTTTATTGGAAACACCGGTATATTTCCGGTGCAGCTCGTCACAGAGCAATTTTACATCGCCCAAGCGTTTATTGCGTGCGT
>JAFXBH010000135.1 GCA_017521875.1 Oscillospiraceae bacterium | reverse complement strand
GCCCCGTTTGGAAAAACTCTTGAAAAAGTATCCCAAGTTGAAGATTTTGGGCCATTCCCATCATTTCTGGGCTGAAATCACCAAACTGGCAAGTGAGGAGGAGCGCAATGGTCCCCAATGGAGCAAGGTCGTCCCCGGCACCATCGAACGACTGATGCGGGAATGCCCCAACCTCTACGGCGATCTGTCTGCATGTAGCGGCGGCACTGCTATGATGCGGGATCCCGAGTACGCCGCCAAGTTTATGACCGAGTTTGCTGACCGGCTCTTCTATGGCACCGACATCTGCGACATCCCCAGCACATTCCCCGGAAATCTGCCCTACGATTTTGCCGCCTTCCTGGACAACATGGCTGAAACCGGCATGATCTCTATGGATGTTTACAAAAAAATTGCTCGAGAGAATGCCATCAAATTCTTAGACCTTAAGGAATAACTGCTGAGTCCACAACACCAGCAAACAATATGAAAGGAAATTTTGTTATGGAAAAAATCAAAAAAATTGACATCCATGCCCATGCTACACCCTTTCCGCAGTATGTTCCCAAGCACAAAGACAATCAGGAGAGATGCCTTTCCGATGAAGAACTGATTGGTCTCTACGAAAAATTGGATATTGAAATGGGCGTTTTGTTGCCCTGCGTCTCCCCTGAAGCACAGACACATCCCAACACCAGCGAAGCCGCTAAGTTTATGGTCGACAAGCATCCCGACCGTTTTGTATGGTTCTGCAACATCGACCCCAGAAGTGTCTACAATCTGCCTACCACAGATCATACTTATCTGCTGGAGCACTACAAGTCTCTGGGCGCTAAGGGTTTGGGTGAAATGACCATCAATATGTACATTGATGATCCTATGCTGGAAAACCTGTTCGCCTGCTGTGCAGAAGTAGATATGCCCGTTACCATTCATATGGCACCGGAAGTCGGCGGTTACTATGGAATTGTTGACGATTTGGGTCTTCCCCGTTTGGAAAAACTTCTGAAAAAATATCCCAAGTTGAAGATTTTGGGCCACTCCCATCACTTCTGGGCTGAAATCACCAAACTGGCAAACGAAGAAGAGCGTAACGGCTCTCAATGGAGCAAGGTAGTGCCCGGCACTATCGAACGGTTGATGCGGGAATGCCCCAACCTCTACGGCGATCTGTCTGCAGGCAGCGGCGGCACTGCTATGATGCGGGATCCCGAGTACGCCGCCAAGTTTATGACCGAGTTTGCTGACCGGCTCTTCTACGGCACCGACATCTGCGATATCCCCAGCACCTTCCCCGGAAATCTGCCTTACGATTTTGCCGCCTTCTTGGACAATATGGCAGAAACCGGCATGATTTCTATGGATGTCTATAAGAAAATTGTCAGAGAGAATGCAATTAAGTTCCTGAATCTGGATTTGGATTAACACAAACCAAGAGAATTTCATTAAAATAGTTTATCTATTATTAAATTAAACAAGAGGTTTCATTATGGAATTAGTTAAGAAAATAGATATTCACTCTCACGGCACTCCGTTTCCCCAATATGTCCCCATGCACAAGGATAATAAGGCACGAATTTCACCTTCTGCGGATGAATTGCTTTTCCTCTACGACAAGTTAAACATTGAGAAAGGCATTCTTCTTCCCATCGTGTCTCCGGATGCACAGCCCCACCTTCAAACCACAGAGGAGTGTAAGTACCTTGTAGACCAACACCCGGATCGTTTTGTGCTTTTCTGCAACGTCGACCCCAGAAGTGTTTATAATCTGGCTACCACAGATCATACTTATTTGCTGGAGCACTACAAATCTCTGGGTGCCAAGGGTTTGGGTGAATTAACTGCTAACTTGTACATTGATGATCCTATGCTGGAAAATCTGTTTGCCTGCTGCGCAGAGATGGATATGC
>JAFXBH010000134.1 GCA_017521875.1 Oscillospiraceae bacterium | reverse complement strand
GGCTGCGACGCTACCGAGATCGGTAAGAATGTGGCTATGCAGATTGCTGCTATGAACGCCAAATACTGGGACAAGTCCCTGGTTCCTCAGGCTGAGGTTGACAAGGAAATGTCCGTGCAGGTTGCTCTGATGAACAACGATCCCAAGATGGCTTCCAAGCCCGCACAGGTGAAGGAAAAGATCGCACAGGGCAAGATCAACGCTTTCTTCAAGGAAATCTGCCTGCTGCAGCAGGACTTCGTCCGCAGCGACCTGTTCCAGGGCGATGTGGCCGGTTATATTGCTGACGCTGCCAAGAAGTTGGGTGGCAAGGTTACCTTCGTAGACGCTATTCACTATGTAAAGGGTGAAGGCATCGAGAAGAAGGAAGAGAACTTCGCTGACGAAGTTGCCGCACAGATCGCCGGCGCCGGCAAATAATTAAAAATAACACAACCCACCCCGGAGGAATCCTCCGGGGTGGGTTTTTACCGTTTCCGCTGACAGCGCACATCTTCAACCATCTCCGTAATCCGATCCAGCAAAATAGAATGCAATCTGTAGCGAATAATAACCCGTTTGTATTGGCCACAATCTTCGCATAACTCAGGAACGCGGGACATAAGAAACTTTCTTGGCTTATCTGTTGTTTCCATATATTTATTCCAACAATCTATACAAATTTCCGACATAAACGCCACCTCCGTTTTAATCTTGTATACTTGCTTTAAGTATACTTTAGACATTATAGCATAAATAAATCTTAAAATATACTTAAATTAAGATATTTAGGGTGAAATTATGCGAAACAAAAACAATAAGCACTTAGGTATTGAGGTAGACACGGAATTGCACTACAAATTACACTATATTGCCAAGTACGAAGGTCGGTCGGGTAATGGGCAGATTTTGCATTTGATTCGTCAATGTGTACGGGAATTTGAAGAGAAACACGGACAGATTTCTATGCAAGAAGACTCTCAAAAATAACTATATAAAAACATTACCACCCCGGAGGAATCCTCCGGGGTGGGTTTTTGTTGGAACGATCATACTTTCTCTCCGGCGAGAAAGTATGCAAAGAGCCGCCGGGAAACGTTTCGTAGGTTTCCCGGACTCTTCCCACGACCAAAGGGGGAAGTGGCACGAACATATACGACAAAATACATGATCTGCACTTCCCCCGTTTGGAATCCCCCAAATCAATCGTTCGACACTTGAAAGAACGAACATTGATGCGGCGGGGGATACCTAAGGGGGCGCTATTGGCTCGTAGCGCCCCTTAGGTCGCATTCTTTGGTTACTTTCTTGGCGAAACAAGAAAGTAACATCACCCTATCCTGCCATAACTAACTTTTGGAACACTCTGCTCCACATTTGCCAGAAAGTGAGTTTTTCCACCGCTTCTTCCGCTACCATGGGAATTTCTTTCAGCACCTGCTCACCGGCCTTCATATATAATGTACCCAGCCGCTGCCCTTTGCTCACCGGCGCGTCCACCGATTCCGTCAGTTCCACCTGCTGGGTGACCTGATTTTTTTGAGATTTGTCTATCAGCACCGCATCCTCTCCCGCAGGCACGGCGGTAACGGTGTCTTTTACCCCCAATTTTACGGGACTTTCCGCCTTTTCTGTCTGGGGAAGCACCAACGCATATCCTGCAAACCCGGAATCCAGCAACCCCTTGGCGGCGGCAAACCGGTCTTTGGATGTTTCGCACCCCATTACCACCGCCACCAATTCCATATCCTCCCGCATAGCCGATGCCGACAGGCAGTACCCGGCTTTGGAGGTAAATCCGGTCTTCAGCCCCGTTGCGCCCCGGTAAAACCGCACCAATTTGTTGGTATTGGACAGACCAAATGCCCCATTTCGCACCGTGTCCATCCAAATGGTGGTGAATTTTTTGATGTCCGGGTGGTTTTTCAGCAATTGGCGGGACATAATTGCGATATCATAAGCAGAGGTTTTGTGGTCCTTGGCATTTTCGTCATCGTCCAGGCCGGTGCAGTTGACAAAGTTGGTGTCGTTCATTCCCAATTCCTTGGCTCTGGCATTCATCAGCGCCACAAATCCCTCTTCGCTGCCCGCCAGGTGCTCTGCCATGGCGCAGGCGCAATCGTTGGCAGAACTGACGGCAATGGCCTTTACCATTTCCGAAACCGACATGGTCTCTCCCTCTTTCAGAAAGACCTGACTGCCCCCTTTGGCCGCAGCCGCCTCCGAGGTGGTCACCGGATCGTCCCAATGGATACGGCCATCGTCAATGGCTTCCATAATCAGCAGCATGGTCATCACTTTTGTCACGCTGGCCGGGGCAAGGGCAGTATGGGCGTCTTGTTCATACAAAATCTTTCCAGTGGTCACATCCATTAACACCGCGCTTTTGGCCGGAATGTCCATATCTACCGCCGATACCGGCAGAACCAAGACCACCGCCACCAGCAGAAATAAACAGAAAAACTTTTTCATAAAAACCCTCCAATGATCCATTGTCCATTTTCTATTGTCCATTATCCATTATCCATTGTCCATTATCCATTGTCCATTATCCATTGTCCATTATCAATTTACTGTGTCTTTCCGGTTTTTAGAACTTTTCTATTGTGTATTGCCGGGTTTTTTGGTATAATATTAAGAAAAAATATAATGGATGTGGAATGCTTTGAAATACGGAATATGGAAAACGGCTGCGCCGGGTATGGACGCAGTCAACGCCTTGGTGGGGGCAGGCTATGCGCCCCTGGCGGCAATGGTGTTATCCGCCCGGGGTTTGCAGACCCCACAGGCCGCCAATGGGTACTTAGATTGTAACGCAACTTTATTGGATCCCTACCTGCTGACGGATATGGCTCTGGCTGCCGGACGGGTGGCTGTGGCCATGGAACGGAATGAAAAAATCGCCGTGTTTGGCGACTACGATGTGGACGGCATCACCGCCACCTGTTTGCTGACAGACTTTCTCCGGAAACAGGGCTGCGACTGCGTGCCCTATATCCCCGGTCGGCTGGAGGAGGGCTACGGCCTGAATCCCATCGCCATTGAATACTTACATTCTCTGGGTGTCACCCTGATCATCACCGTGGACTGCGGCATCACCGCCATGGAAGAGGCGCAGATGTGTAAGGATTTGGGTATCGACCTGGTGATCACCGACCACCACGAATGTAAAGACACCCTCCCCGATGCCGTTGCGGTGGTTGACCCCCACCGGCCTGACGGCGGCTATCCCCATCAGACTTTGTGCGGTGTGGGCGTGGCATTCAAACTGGCCGCTGCCCTCTGCGGCAGTCAGGAAGAACTTCTTGATCAATACGGCGATATGGTGTGTCTTGGCACCGTTGCCGATGTGATGACCCTTCACGGGGAAAATCGCACCATCGTCTCCCGGGGTCTGTCCATTTTGCAGAAAAATCCCCGGCCCGGCGTGGCTGCACTGATGAAACAGTGCGGCTGTGAGCCTGCAGATCTCACCGCCTCCGGTATCGGCTATGTGTTGTGTCCCCGGATCAACGCCGCCGGCCGTATGGGGCAGATCGATCTGGCGGTGGAACTGTTTTTGACCACCGACCCGGTAAAAGCCAACGAATTGGCCAATGCGCTGTGCGACCTGAACAAGCAGCGGCAGGCAGTGGAATCGGAGATCTACGCCGGCGCTATTGAAATGCTGCCCTCCGGTCAGACTCCCAACGCCATCGTGCTGGCCGACGAAAGTTGGCACCAAGGCGTGGTGGGCATCGTGGCCAGCCGCATTGCGGAAGAATACTGCTGCCCCACATTCCTCATCTGCCTGGACGGAGAACACGGCAAGGCCAGTTCCCGGAGTTTCGGCGGATTCAATCTGTTCTCCGCTCTGACCCAACTGTCCCACTTGCTGGAGAGTTACGGCGGTCACGAACTGGCTGCCGGATTTACCATCAACCGGCAGCAGATCGGTGTGTTCCGGCAGGAAGTTTCCCGTTTGGCCGGGGAATTCTACTGCGGCGACGCCCCTCAGACCGTGCTGGAAGCAGACTGTGTGATCCCGCCGGAACTGCTGACTCTGCCCAACATTCTCTCTTTGGACGCTTTGGAGCCCTGCGGCAACGGCTGTCCAAAGCCGGTGCTGGTGATGGAAAACTTATTGGTTGACCGACTGAGTCAAGTGGGTGGCGGCCGCCATATGCGGTTGAGACTCCAAAGCCGGCACCACAGTTTTAACGGCATCTTTTTCTCTGCCACCCCGGAATCCGCATCCGTCGCCCAGGGCGACCGGGTGGATGTGGCTTTTGTCCCCCAAATTAACGAATTTCGGGGAGAAAAGACGGTGCAGATGAACATTCAGGACATCCGTCCCGCCTGCCAAAAAGAAGTATGCTGCGACACCATCGACTACCGACGGCTGGTAGGCGATACTTTAGACCCAGCCTCTGCCGCCCGGCTTCTGCCGGACAGAGCCACTTTGGGTACGGTTTGGCGCTACCTGTCTGCCAACAGCGCCCACCTGCAGGAGACCCCTGTCTGCCTGTGCAGAAAGATTATTCGCTGGTCGGACTGCGATTTAACGCTGTCCCAACTGCTGACCTGTCTGGACATTTTTGCGGATGTGGGTCTGCTGGAATTGGACCGGCACCACAAATACCTCTCCATCCGGCTGATCCCCACCGATACCAAGGCAGACCTGTCTGCCAGCCGGACGATGCAGCGGCTGCTGGCCGCCACGGAATCTCCTTAAGAAAGGACGGTTGCGGGGTTTTCCCCGCTGCTTACTATGGAAAGTTTTGCTGAACATTATGGATCTCTGTACCAAACAGTGAATCGGTGTCTTCCCGGTGTGGATATGACCCTGATTGACCGGGCGGTGGAGTATGCCCGTGAAAAACACAAGGAACAAAAACGGAAAGACGGCTCGCCTTACATTATCCACCCCCTGGCAGTGGCGGAAATCGTGGCGGAAATGGGTCTGGACACCGACGCCATCTTAGGCGCGCTACTTCACGACTGCATTGAGGACACCGATGCCTCCTTTGATGACATTGCCCGGCTCTTCGGCAGCACCACCGCTGAACTGGTGGAAGGTGTCACCAAGTTGACCCGTGCCAATTTCTCCTCCTCTGAGGAGGCCCAGATGGAGAACCTGCGGAAAATGTTCATGGCCATGAGCAAGGACATTCGGGTGGTTCTCATCAAGATCGCTGACCGGCTTCACAATATGCGTACCATGCAGTACCAGACCCCGGAAAAACAGGTGTTAAAATGCCGGGAGACTATGGATATCTATGCCCCTCTGGCCCACCGGCTTGGTATGCAGAAGGTGAAATGGGAACTGGAAGATATCGCTCTGCGGTATTTGGAGCCGGAAGCCTATAATGACATTATGGCCTATCTGTCTGCCCACAAGGAAAAAGACGAGGCTTTTATGCACACCATTGACGAAAAAATTTCCCAGCGGCTGAATGCTATGGGCATTCACTGCACTGTTTATGGCCGGATCAAGCATGTGTACTCCATCTATCGGAAGATGGACTCCCAGGGCAAGGCTATGGACGAACTGTTTGACATTTACGCGTTCCGGGTGGTAGTGGACACCATTCCCGACTGCTACAATGTGCTGGGTCATATCCACGACCTGTTTAACCTGGTTCCCGGTCGGTTTAAGGACTATATTTCCACCCCCAAGCCCAATATGTATCAGAGTTTGCACACCACTGTCATTGGCTCTCAGGGCATTCCCTTCGAGGTGCAGATCCGCACCTGGGAGATGCACGAAACGGCGGAATACGGCATCGCCGCCCACTGGAAATACAAGCAGGGCGAAGGCGAGGGAGAAGAAAAGGACTTTGAATGGGTACGCAGGCTTCTGGAAAGCCAGCAGGATACCGACGCGGAAGACTATGTGAACTCCATGAAGATCGATATGTTCGACGATGAGGTGTTCGCATTCACCCCCAAGGGCAAGATCGTCTCTCTGCCTGCCGGCTCTACCCCCATCGACTTTGCCTATGCCATTCACTCCGGGGTGGGCAACGCCCTGGTAGGCGCCAAGGTGAACGGACGGATCTGCAACATTGATTCCTCCCTGCAAAATGGCGATGTGGTGGAGATCATCACCTCCAAAACCGCCAAAGGCCCCAGCCGTGACTGGCTGAGTATCTGTAAGAGTAACCAGGCCCGTACCAAGATCAAGCAGTGGTTCAAGAAGGAACGGCGGGAAGAAAATGTCACCCACGGCAGAGCCTCCTTTGAAGGAGAAATGCGTCGGGTAGGTCTGCCGCTCTCCATCACCATAGACCCGGAAGTTGGGCCGCAACTGCTGAAGAAACTGGCTTTTGACAGTTGGGAAGATATGTATGCCGCTATCGGTTACGGCGGCTTGACAGCAGTCAAGGCCGTAGGCCGTATCCGGGATGACATCAACCGGGCGCTGAAACTGCAAAACAACGAAAAACAGGTCATTTTGAATACCAAATCGGATACGGGTGCCAAAACCAACCGCCACGCGGTGAATGGCGTCATCGTGGAGGATATTGATTCTTGTATGATCCGGTTCGCCAAGTGCTGTACCCCTGTGCCCGGCGATGGCATCATCGGCTTTATTACCAAGGGTTTTGGTGTGTCTGTCCACCGGATCGACTGTCCCAATGTGCAGAACCGGGAAGACTCCCATCAGGCGGCCCGCTGGGTGCGGGTACAATGGGCAGATGACGAAGACCAACCCTTCGATACCTCTCTGGAACTGGAATGCATCACCAGAGACGGTCTGCTTCTGGATGTGGCCAACGCCCTGACCGCCGCCCGTGTCCGGGTGAAGGAACTCAACGGCAAAGACTTGCCCGGCGGCAGAAGTGTGTTCAGTTTGCGATTCGAAGTGAAGGATGTGGACGAACTGGATACCGTCCGGAACAAATTGCTGAATATCCGGGATGTGGTCCGCGCCCGGAGAGGACAGAATTAAATGTAAAATGCATAATGCATAATGCAAAATGAAGGAGTAATTATGCGAGCAGTTCTGACAAGAGTAAAATCTGCCTCTGTTGCCATCGACGGAGAAGTGGTTGGAAAAATCGGCAAGGGATTTTTGATCCTGCTGGGCGTCGGCCCGGAGGACACAGAGGAAACCAGCCGCTATTTGGCGGAAAAGGCGCTAAACCTGCGGGTTTTTGAAGACGAAAACGGCAAAATGAACTTAGGCCTTAGCGATGTGGACGGCCAGGTGTTGGTGGTAAGCCAGTTCACCCTGTACGGCAACTGCCGGAAAGGCCGCCGGCCCAGTTTTGTAGGCGCGGCTGACCCGGAACTGGGCAATCGGCTGTATGAGCAGTTCCTTGCAGACTGCGCCGATTTGGGATACCCGCCCCAGCACGGCCGCTTTGGCGCGGATATGCAGGTGGAGAGTATCAATGATGGCCCGGTGACCCTGATTTTGGACACTGACCAGCTGATGGACACGCCACGGAGAAATTGAAAATGGAAAATTGAGAATTGAAAATTATTTTTCTCCGTAATTTTTAATTTTCAACTTTCAATTTCCAATTAAAAAGTCTGGAGTGGTTTTATGTTACAGATTCACTTTTTGCCCCTGGGTGCTTATCAAACAAACTGCTATCTGGTCTGGGACGATGCCTCCTCCCAATGTATCGTCATCGACCCGGGATATACGCCGGAAAAAGTGTTGGCCGAAGCAGAAAAACTGGGCAAATCCGTTGCCGCCGTCCTTTTGACCCACGGCCATTTTGACCATGTGGGCGGCGTAAAAGGCATTGCAGACAAAACCGGCTGCCCGGTTTACCTCCACGAGAAGGAACTGTCTCTGCCGGAGGAAATGACCGCCGGCCCTCTATGCTACACCCATACCTATGGCCAGGGGGACACTCTCTCTTTGGCCGGTTTGACCATTGAGGTGCTTCATACCCCGGGGCATACCCCCGGCTCGGTGTGTTTGCAGGCAGAGGACTCCCTGTTCACCGGCGACACCTTATTTATGGATTCCTGCGGCCGGACGGATTTCCCCGGCGGCAGTATGGCGGAGATGTTCCGCTCCCTGCAGCGATTGGCTGCCCTGGAGGGGGACTTTGCCGTGTATCCCGGCCACGGCCCGGCCACCAAACTCTCCCAAGAGCGGCAATACAATCCCTATATGCCATAATCTTTATGTTCTTGCGAGGGCGTCAACGACGCGGCAATCTCACCCTCCTTGTCATTGCGAGGGCGTCAGCGACGCGGCAACCTCACCCTCCTTGTCATTGCGAGGGCGTCAGCGACGCGGCAATCTCACCCTCCTTGTCATTGCGAGGGCGTAAGCCCGTGGCAATCTAATACACACAATATAGATTCCCACACCAGTGTGAGCACTGGATCGGAATGACAACGATACACAACGGATTCCCACGGCTTGCTACGCAAGCCTCGGAATGACCATAAAAAAGATAACCACATCCCCTTTCTTAAAGGTGAAAACACTATGAATTTGACCATTCTCGGTCACGATGACCGATATGCGGTGGAACAGTTGCTCCTGTCCCTCTTTTCCGAAACAGAAGGCGCGGCCTTATCCAAACTGACCCGGGGCAGCACCTGGCTCACCGCCATTGCAGAAATAGAGGTAAACGGCAAAAAGACCCGGGCCACCCGGCGGTTGCGAACTGACGCAGAATCGGTACGGCTGCGGCGACAAATGCTGCAACAAAGCCTGTACTTAGCCGCTTTGCCCCATCTGCAGACCGCTCCGGCTTGGGGCGCATTGGCAGGGGTACGGCCCACCAAAATCTCCACCCGGCATCTCCTTGCCGGCGGCACGGAAAAATCTGCCGACAAACTGCTGAAAGATACCTATTTTGTGTCGAAAGCCCGGCGGCAACTGGCCATTGACTGCTCTGTTTCCACAGTAAGGGCAGTAAACCGTACCAACAACAACGACATTTCCCTGTATGTAGGCATTCCATTCTGCCCCACCCGGTGCAGTTACTGCAGTTTTGTCAGCCGCACCGTGGGCAAACGCACCGACCTGATCGAACCCTATTTGCAGGCGCTATACAAAGAGATCGCCCACACCGGTCGCCTCTTAAAAGGTTCCGGCAAGACCGTCCGTTCGGTATACATTGGCGGCGGCACACCCACCACCTTGTCCGCTGACCAAATGGCGGCGTTGCTGGACACCCTGTACGATGCCTTTGACCTGTCCCGGAATTTGGAATTTACAGTCGAAGGCGGCCGTCCCGACACTTTGGACGCAGAAAAACTCCGCAGAATTCACACCCACGGGGCAGACCGTATGAGTATCAACCCCCAGACCATGCAAGACACCGTGCTGAAAGCCTGCGGCAGACCTCACACTGCCAAAGACATCTTAGACCGCTACCGTGACGCGGTGGATGCCGGCTTTGCCGCCATCAATATGGACTTGATTGCCGGTCTTCCTCAGGATTCCTACGACGGATTCTGCGATTCTCTGGAACAAGTCATCGCTTTAAACCCTGCCAACATCACCGTCCACACCCTGGCTTTAAAAAAGGGCGCAGACCTGTTTGAAAAGCGGGTTTCGCTCCCCAGTATGGAAGAAGTTTCTCAAATGGTGGACTATGCCAACCACGCCCTGCGGCAAGCCGGGTACAAGCCCTACTACCTGTACCGGCAGAAATATATGTCCGGTTCTTTCGAAAATGTGGGCTGGAGCCGGAATGAACTGGACTGTCTCTACAATATCTATATGATGGAGGAGACCCACACCATTTTGTCCTTAGGCGGCGGCGGTATGAACAAAGTCAACCTGCCGGAGGGCAAATTGGAACGGTTTCATAACCCCAAATTCCCGGAGCAATACATCCAGCAAATTGACAGCGTCCTGCTGCAAAAGGACGAACTGTTTCAATTAATATAAAGGTATTGCCATACTTTCTCGACCACAAAAATTCTTATGCCTCCGGCGGGTTACTTTCTTGTTCCGGCAAGAAAGTAACGAAAGAACCGGCTTAAGGGGCGCTACGAGCCAATCAATTTCCTGTTGTGGTACCCGGCATATTCCTTGCCGGCGAAGCGGCTTTGTCATCTGCCGACCACGGCCACTCACTCAGGTCGCTTATTCCGCCACCGGCGGCGCTTCCATCGCTCCCCCTTAAGAATCCCCCGCCGCCCCTCTGTTCGTTCTTCCCAGTATCAAACAATCTTTTTGGGGATTACAAAGGGGGAAGCGGAGGAAAAGGTGTTTTTCCAAAGCAGTATAGCCGCTCCCCCTTTGGACGTCTGGGGGTCCGGGACCATACGGAAGGTCCCGGCGGCTCTTTGCATACTTTCTCGCCGGAGAGAAAGTATGAGCGTCTTAAAAGGAAACCCCGGTTGCATTTCGCAACCGGGGTGTTTTGTTTCTTA
This sequence comes from Oscillospiraceae bacterium, assembly GCA_017521875.1. Taxonomy (GTDB): domain Bacteria; phylum Bacillota; class Clostridia; order Oscillospirales; family Oscillospiraceae; genus Faecousia. The sequence continues at coordinate 646 of JAFXBH010000134.1, read as the reverse complement.
GCCCTTGGGGGCGTTGGCCAGCAGGTACTTTTCTGCTTCGGGGCACCACAGATTGTTGTTTGCCTTGCAGATTCTGTCCAGTTCTGCAAACAGAGGATCGGTCTTGCCCTTCTCCTCGAATTCTGTAATGGCAGTCAGAGGCAGTTCAATGTGGTTGTAGATCAGTTTCTTACCGCCGGGAATGGAGGGCAGGTTCAGCGTGGTCTCAATAACCGCATTCAGGCCGCCGATGTGGGTAACCAAACCGGAGGGATTCAGTTTGCCGGCATTCATCATTGCGATGGCTTCCTGCATATCGTTGGTGTTGCCGCCGGAAGTGCCAACTACATGGGTGTACAGGTAGTGGACATTGTACCAGTTGAAGGGAGCCTTGAACTGGGAATCGGTGGGGCCTGCGAAGAAGTTCAGGCAGCCGTCGAAGCCCAGAATGTCGTCAGCCTGCTCGATAACGGGCTTAACGGGAGCGAAGCAAACTACATCGTCGTAGCCGGTGCCGCCGGTCAAGGACCGCAGGTACTCGGTTGCGTTCTCCATCTTGGTGTTGACATAGTGCAGTTCAATGCCGTTGGCCTTTGCGTCCTCTACGGTGTAGATAGTTGCAGCGCGTTCCAGACGGGCATCGTCAATATCGGTAACCACCAGCAGG
>JAFXBH010000133.1 GCA_017521875.1 Oscillospiraceae bacterium | reverse complement strand
GTTGATGCCATAGGGCGTGCAGGTAAAGAGGGTGCAGTAGTCACCGCCTTCGATGATCTGCAAATCCGAAATATCGGTAGGCTCGATTACTTTTATAAAATCAACCTGGTAGGTCAGAATCTGATCCAATATGATGATCTGAAAGGTATCGCCTTTTTCTACACGGTCAAGGTCTGTGAAGAGTCTTGAACTGGGCAATCCTCTGTGGGCAGACATAACGCTATGGGTATTTTCACCGCCCACAGGCAAACTACTGCCTTCCAAGTGACCAACGCCCTTGTTTAGCACATCCTCCGATGTGCCGTGGTAAATGGGAAGTTCCACACCAATGCGGTCAATCTTCAAATAGCCGATCATATCGTTATCGGTTACCCGCAAAGTGTCGTAGTAACCGGGTACTTTGGGATAATCTACAAGGGGAAAATCCGTTTCATAAAGGGCTTTGTTGTATTCGTGGGCTTTGTCAAAAATTGCAGTATAGTCTTCCGGTTTTAAATTTTCCAAAACCGATTCATAGTCTGTAATTGCCTGGCTCTGGGTCTTGCTGTTCCAGAAATCACTGAAGGCAGGATATAACAGAATGCAGATACCTACCAAAAAACCAATGGTCAAAAAGATCACAGTTCTATGTCTTCTCATAGGCATCTCCTCTCTGTCATATTTTTTATGGGAGGAGAGGAGAATTCCTCTCCTCCCATTATGTTTTGCGAATTAAAAATTAGTCGGTGTAAATGGACATCTTCTTGTGGGTGATCAGGAATACTGCAAAGCCGATGGCCAGCAGAGTGCCGATGGTGATCAGCCAGAAGGTGCCTTCACCGCCGGTGGAGGGCAGTTCAACACCCTTGCTGTTGTGAACAACAGTGTGGGTCAGATCCAGTCTGTGCTCCTTGTAGGTGGCGTCTTCTGTCTGGATGTCAGCAACCTTGCCATCCTTGTCAGCATAGATGGTGAAGGGACGGATGCCCTCGCCGGCCTTGATCTCGATGGGCAGGGACAGAGCGTTGTAGCCTGCGGGAGCCTCGACTTCCTTCAGGTAGTAGGTACCTGCGGCCAGACCCAGGATTGCCAGTTTACCATTGGTCTGAGATACAACATAGTTGTCCTGTACAGCACCGTTGAGGTATGCATCCACATACTCTGCAAACAGGGTTCTGGCGGAAATCTTACCGGTGCCGGTAACGCTCTCAATGGGCTTGCCGTAGGAGTCAACGATGTAAACACCTTCCACGTCGGTGGGGATCACATATACGGGAACGGTGCAGTCAGCATCGCTGTAGATACGGAACTTAGCGCCTGCCAGGTTGATACCGGTGCTGCCGTCGTCCTTCAGCAGGCCGATGCCGTACACATAGGTGGTAACCTCATCGGGGGTGTTAGAACCGGTCTCGTGCTCACTGGTCCAGGATGCATAAGCCTTATTGAAGCGGTTGCCATGGGTGGTGTCACCGATGGCGGCATTGGCCTCTACCACGACATCGTAGGTGATCTCAACCGAAATGGGAGAGTCGTACTTGGAAGCGGCATTTTCTGCAAAGCCTAGGTTGTAGGAGGTGACATTGCCCTGGGTATCGAGGTTGTCAGTCAGGGTGTGGTTTTCCAGCCAGGGAATGGTGATACGGAACTGATCGTAGCCCAGGTGTACCAGGTACCACTGTGCATCTTCGCGATCCCGCTCTGCTTCGGGAATGGCAGACCAGTCACCCAGGTATTCCCAGTTGTTGGTGTTTTCACCGCCCTGAGACAGGTAGTAACCTCTCTTCAATTCTACGCCGCCGACCTTGACGGTGAAACTGTCGAACTCTGCCCAAAGAGCATCGCCCTTTTCGTCGTGTACCTGGTAGTACTTGATCTTCTTGTCGCCTTCGTAGTTGGTGGCGGTGAAGGAGATGCGGTAAGCGAACTTGTCACCGATACCGGCAGTGTTGGAATCGCTCCAGATGGGCTCGCCAGCGTCGTTTACACCGGTCTGAACCTGCTTGTCGAAGTCAGGCACAGGCTCCTGGTTCTTATCGATGACGGTGACATCGGGGGTGTTGGAGTTGATGGTAACAGTGGCGCCCAGGGTGCTGGTGATCAGGTAATAGCCGTAGGGCAGATCCTGAAACTCTACAGTCTTGGTACTGGCAATAACGGGAGTGGTAGCGGGGGTGTAACTGCCGTTTTCGACCAGTTCGGTCAGGTACTTGATCAGTTCAGAGTCGTTAACGCCTTCCTTCTTGGTTACAGAGCCGGTGTTGGCATTGTATGCGAAGTAGGTGTTGACAGCAGTTCCGTCGGCACCGAACAGTGCTGTGAAGAACTGGTTGTCGGTTTCGATGGTGTAGGAGACAGCCTCTGCGGTCTGGTTGTCGGCTGCCAGTTTGATGCTTGCATCAAAGATCTTATACACGGTATAGGTTTCGTCTTTGGTTGCGTTGGAGATGGTGATAGAGCCGGTTTCCTCGGCTGCAAAAGCGGTGATGCCGAGAGAAAGAACCATGGTCAACACCAAAAGGATGGATAAAAACTTTTTCATGACAATTTTCCTTTCTTAAAATATTTTCATTTTGTTGGAATCAGTCAGGCGCATAATTTAGATTTTACGCCGTTTTAGGAGGCCTAACGCTCCGACCTCCTTTCATATCTGCGCCTCAAGCTGAATCCGTATACAAGCGGTGCTGATACAAGGAACAGACCGCAAAGTATATAAAAGATACCTGCGCCTCCTGTGGAAGGCAGTTTATAACCGCGAAGGTTTTTCACCGTTACGGCCAGAAGTTGATTGCCGGTGGTGTACGCACCGGATACTCCGTTAGGTGCGGAGATCACATTTCCTGATGAATCATAAAACTGGAGAGAAACCGTGTTGCCATTTGGCCTCAGTGCAAAGATGATCTCCTTGGCAATAATGCCATAGCCGTTGGGCGGCTTTTCCTCTACCAGTTTGTACACGGTATCTGTGGCCAGGTTTAAGAATGTGATGTGGCCATCGACACCGGTGGAGATGGATTGCACCCAAATATACTCACCGTTCTCCTTCCGATACAATCCAAACTCTGCCCCGTCAAGAGGTTCTTTGCTTTCCGAGTCTACTTTGTGCACAGAAAGCGTAAAGGTTGTGCTCTTCCACTGGGCGTAGAGGGTTGTAACCGGGGCAGTCAGCACAATAGGTGCATCCGGTGTATAGGCCGTTCCGCTGCCATCCGGCTGGGTATTCCAACCGATAAAGACATATCCGGTTCGGCTGAACCATGCTGTGCCATCCGCTCCTGTGTTATCCCACACTGCGGCGGTGGCATTTTTCTTAAAGGCAAAACCGGTTTCACTGGGGTAGAGTGCCGTGGGTGTACCGCCGTTTGGATCGTACCGCAGGTAAACGACATCTTCAGGTTTTGCCCACTGTGCTGTGAAGATCATGGTGCGGGGCCACCGTACAGGAACATGGTCTCCCGGGTGATAGACAATGCCGTTTCGATCCAGCAGCCATCCGGCAAAAATCATATCCGGGTCGGTGTTGGCGGTTTCGCCCTTGGAAGCAACCGGCACCTCCGATTGCCAAATGGTATACTCGTTGGCGTCTGTAGGCGCAGTGCCCGGTATACCGCCCTGGGGCGCGTTGGGATCGTAAACTACCTTGGTGTGGGATTCATCCCAGGTTCCGTAAATACGAATCACATTGACGACCCGTTCCTCACCGTTGATGATGCGGGTCTCCTGCACGCCGTATTCACCGTACATAGGAACATCCCAGTCAAATCGCTGGAACTGACCTTCACCATACTCCTGCCATACCCATCCCTGGGGATATACCGACATGGTCGGGTACTGAATCAGTTCACCGTCATCAAAGTAATGAGATTCGAAGGGTTTTGTGGAAGAACGGTCATCGTAGTATTCCACGATGTTATTGGAAATCTTCTCCCACTTGGCAATGAAGATCATGGTGTTGTTCTCACTGTCGCCGGTGGCAACCATGGATTCCCAATCCTCCGCTTCCAGTACGAAACCGTTGGCATCCAACCAACCGGCAAATTCATAGCCCTCCCGGCTCAGCAGGGAATGCTCTTCATAGTCAGGCATACCGAACTGATACTCACCAATTCTTTCGCCGTAGGCTATGTTTTCATATTTGACGGTTTCGTTTGCGCCGTTTCCGTTACTGTCGTAACCGAGGTTGAACTGAATGTTCATATGCAGACGGGTGTAATAGAAAATATAGGCTTTATCAATGTCGCTGAGACTGTTTACGCCACCGTAGATGTTGTAATAGTTCCAGTAGGTGGTGCCAAACAGCGTTTTGACCGAGGTGCCTCCCAGTTTGCTGGTGGTTGTGTTCAGATTTGTATAGGATGCGCTGCTCTCCTTTACACAACCAAGAAGTTCCTTTTGGGTGAAATCACCGGTGTGATTTACAACTTCGCACAATTGCGTCTGCACCTTGTAGCCTACGCCGCTGATGGTGAAATCTGCCGTTTCTCCGGGCAAGCACTCAACTGCGTACATCAGCGCAATTTTATCTTGCGCGGCAAACACTGCCGTCAGGCTGTAGGGCGATAGTTTTCGGCCGCTGCCACTGAAGAAGTCGGCAGACAAGTCCTCACGACGGGAGGAGAATAACTGATTGTTGCTTGTTGAATACCAATGGAACGCATTGTTCCTGGGTGTCAGCCAACTGCCGCCTACGGGATAGACCTCGTAGATTCGCTGGCCGTATTTCATATTGTGAAGTGTGTAATAGTTGTTATAGGAACTACCCACTCTGGTCGCTGCCGTATAACTCCAATGGATATTCTGAGCAGATACGCCGGTGGCGCTGACATTCTGACCGGTGGATGTGGGTTTTGTGCCGGTATAGGTCACAGAACCGGTGATCAGGCCGTCCCTGTACAACTTATAGATATCGAGATATGCGCCGGAACTGCTGTTTACGATAGTGAATACAATATCGTTCCGCACACGCATATAGTCGAAGTTGATAATGGTATCTCCGGCACTGCTGATGGGCCGTGTGCTGTATGGCACTTCACCGCCGGTGTAGACATCATCCCAGTTTACTTCATCCGTCCAGGTGGTTCCTGTGTTGTTATAGATGAAATAAGTGGCATAGACATCACTCAGAGTTGCCTTTTGGGTCAAAGCCACGTTTGTGTAAACCGGGTATTCTACACCGTCCACCACACAGACTATCTGGTGGGTGCCGGTCCTGTTATTGCCGCTTCCGCTATAAGTGGATTTTACGCGGATCTGAGAACCTGCCTTGGCATACCAGGTACCCAGGATATCTGCCTGCGTCATACCGGTATCGTTGGCATTTTCAATACGCAGGATTGCTTCAAAGGGCACATAGCCGGCATTCCATTTGGCATAGAAGGTAGTTGTTTCGCTCAGTTTTTGCACACCGGACAGGGGTGTGCCGTCCTTTAATGTCCAGCCTGCAAATTCATAGCCCTGTCTTTCCGGCTTATATTGATCCAGATTGATCGAGCCGCCAATAGGTATCGTTACCGGGTCTACCTTCGTACCGTAGGTAACAAAGATCGCTCTGCAGACCTCCTGTGTTCCGGGATACAGGTACAAGTCCCGTCCGTTGGCACCGGTCAGGTAACCTTCCATCTGGCTGACGGGAATCTGGAAATTATAAGGATTTGCACATCCCTTATCCAAATACCACTTGCCGTCCCACTGGGTTCCCTCCGGCTCATTACCGGGTGTATAGGGAGATGCCGTCTTATTTTCGGTTACACTGTAGGTCATTAAGACCAACGGCGTTTGCCCTTCCCGGAAGAAGTCCATAAAGTAGATATAGTAACCATCCTCTTTGGGACTCCATTTGGCATATAGCGTGGTATCTTCATAGAATACATAGTCGGATGTTACCGGCTGTGTAAACTGGCTGTTCAGATACCACCCGTCAAAAGCCATGCCCACGGAATTGTTTTTCCAGCCCGGCGTTGGCAACAGCGTGATCTGGCTGCCATATGAGACTTCCATGGGATCAATGGGGTACAGGGAATCGGAATACTGACCAGTATCAAAACGGACTGTCACAAACTGCCGCCACTGGGCAGTGTATGTTACATCTGCCGTTACCGGTCTGGACAGAAGTTCTTCATAACTGTAGACCGTCTGATTGTCGCTTGCCAGCCAGCCTACCAGGGTATAACCCTCACGACTCCACTGGGAAGGTGCTTCCTCTGTAGGAT
>JAFXBH010000132.1 GCA_017521875.1 Oscillospiraceae bacterium | reverse complement strand
GAGGGATTCGGGTCTGTAGGGGGATTTTTCAGAATCTCTCTGCAGATAATGCTGCCGGTTTCCTCCTGAAATTTGGTCGCCAACTCTCGGATTTGAGAATACGCTCGCTTTTTGGAAGCATCATCTGTAGGGTCATCATACCCGTACAGAGAACTTATAACAAAAAACATACCACTGACAGCGCCACACACTTCCCGCAGACCGCCCATACCGCCACCGAAGCCGGATACTATCTTCGCCGTCCGGTCCGGGTCAAAACCTGTTACATCGCAAAACGCAACCGCAACTGCCTGCGCACAATTATATCCACTCAGGAACAACTCAGCCGCTTTTTCACTATGGTTCATATATATTACTCCTCATTTATATTCTCAATCAGTGCTTCCGCACACAGAATACCGTCCAATGCAGCAGATATAATACCACCGGCATACCCTGCCCCCTCGCCTGCCGGATACAGGCCTCGTAACCCTACGGATTGTTTACTCTCATCCCGCAGAATGCGGACCGGTGAGGAACTTCTGGTCTCGGGAGCAGTTAGCACTGCATCATGGTCGGCAAATCCTTCTAAGTTTCGGGACAGACCCGGAATGGCTTCCTTCAGAGCATTGGTGATTTTCGCCGGTAAAACATCCCGCAGATCACACCAAGTTACCCCGGGTCGATAGGTTGGATGCACTGTTCCCGGACCGACAGATGGGCGATCAGCCAAAAAGTCTCCAACCTTTTGGGCAGGTGCGTGATAATGGCCACCACCAACCAGATAGGCCTTTTCCTCAATTTCCTGTTGCCAGTACATTCCGGCCAGCGGATCACTTGAGGGAAAATCCTGAGGATTCAAGGTCACCAACAGGGCAGCATTGGCGTTTTCGCCATCTCGGTCAGCATAACTCATACCGTTTGTAACTAACCGGTTTTCTTCCGATGCAGCCGCAACAACATACCCACCGGGGCACATACAGAAGGTGTATACTGTCTCATCGGACAGGTGTTTTACCAGTTTATAATCGGCCGGAGGCAACACCGGGTTATAACATCCATATTGGGCTGCATCTACCATCCGCTGAGAATGCTCGATCCGTACACCCATAGCAAATGGTTTGGCCTCCAGAGGAATACTTATCTCCTGCAAATACCGGAATGTATCCCGGGCGCTGTGTCCCACTGCAAAAATCATATGGCAGCACGCAACGGTTTCCTTCCCATTGATCTCAACGCCTGTAATCTTCCCGTTCTCCTGCAGAATCCCGGTTACCTGCGCATTGAATCGCACTTCTCCGCCCAGAGAAAGGATTCTCTTTCGGATATTCTGCACCACATCCAGCAGTATATCTGTTCCCACATGGGGTTTGGCATCAAATAAAATATTCTCTCTTGCACCGGCTTTCACCATCTGTTCCAGAATCCAGCCGATTCGGAAGTTATTGACACCGGTATTCAGTTTTCCATCCGAAAATGTGCCTGCTCCGCCTTCACCAAACTGAACATTGCTAGTAGGATCTAACTCCCCTGTTTCCCAAAACTTACGAACCTTTTCATGGCGGGTAGCAGCATCCTCTCCCCGTTCCAGAACCAGGGGGCGAAGGCCGGCAATGGCCAATACCAAGGCTGCAAACATACCCGCAGGGCCAAAGCCAACCACCACTGGGCGAAACGACGGTTCAGACTGACACTTGGGAACTTTATAATACTTATCATTGGCAATGCTTGCCCGTTTGCAGCAAGACTGCTTCAGCACCTTGTTTTCACTGCCATCCACCGCCACATCTACTGTATAGACGATGCGGATATCCGGTTTCTTCCGTGCATCCACCGAGCGACGAACGATGGTAAGTTTCCGGATTTTGGACGGAGAGATCCGTAACGCCTGGGCCGCCTCATAGGGCAGTTGAGCCACATTAT
>JAFXBH010000131.1 GCA_017521875.1 Oscillospiraceae bacterium | reverse complement strand
GTCCGAAAACGCTTAAAAAACCTAATTTTTCAGTGGTTTCGAATCGTCCCCCTTGTCCCCTTCGGGAGTATAGAATAAAACGGACTGTATAGTCTATCCACCCATTTTTAAAAATAAAGGAGGACTTTTCGATGAAAAACAGATTTTTTCAGTTGCTGAGCATAATTTTGGTGTTTGTTATGCTTTTCAATATGTTTCCCCTGCAGGTTTTCGCGGAGGAGCAGCAAAAAGCAACCGCCGATGTTTCTGTTTCGGATACTGTACCTAAGGATGTACGGATCGCGGAAGAAAAGATCCACAAGCGGACGGAATATTCCAAAGAATTCCATTTAAACAACGGACTTTCCATGGCGGTGGTATATCCGGAGGCTGTCCACTATCAAGACGGCGGCCAGTGGAAAGAGATCGATAATACTTTGCAGTTAAGCACCGACGGCACATATACCAATGCCGCCGGTTTGTGGGATGTTCGTTTCCCCCAGCAACTTACCAGCAGCAACGGTATTTCCATTACCAAAGACGGCTATACATTGTCTTTTGCAATGGCGGGAGAGATCGTCAATAAAGGCTTGTTCGCAAAAGCCGGAGATAGTGAAACTTTGACCGTATCCGGCGCCCAGGCATCCACCGCCCGGGTGGAAACCGTGGATAATACCGAGATGAAAAATGCCGCAGAGTACCCGGAGACTGTACCGGACAAACTCAAATCCCGGCTTACCTATAGCGGCGTCTACCAAAACACAAATGTGATCTATGACCTGGATTCCAATAAAGTAAAAGAATCCATTGTATTAAGCCGGTATAACAGCGCCCTTTCCGGCTACCGCTACACCTTGCAGGTGGGTAGCCTCATTCCGGTGCTGGAAGAAAGCGGACAGATCCTTTTCTTCACGCCGGACAAAAAAGACGTGGTCATGGTAATGCCCGCGCCCTATTTGGTGGACGCGGACAATGTTTACAACACCGATGTGCAGGTGACCCTCACCGGCAGCGGCAGCACCTATACACTTACCTACACACTTCCTAAGACCTGGCTGGCAGCCCAGGACCGGGCGTGGCCCGTGGTGCTGGATCCTATGGTCACACCCACAATGAGCACATCCAATATCAAAGACCGGACTGTCGCCGAGAATGTGACCTATTCTGCCGGCAGCGGTATTCTGGAATGCGGTTACAGCACCCAATACGGCGTTGAGCGGATATACCTGCAGTATGCCGGATTGCCTGCGTTGACCGGTTCGCAAACGGTGGTAAGCGCAAGTATCCAAATGTATAAAGTTCTGGATTCCGCTGTGGAGATCCCCGTGGAAGTCCACAAGGTAAATGCCGCCTGGGATTCCAACACCATCACCTGGGCAAACAAACCCGGCTACAACAGCATCGTAGAGGACTATAAACTGGTTAAAAACGAAGGCTTTTACGCCTGGGAGATCACGAATATCGTCCGGGGTTGGTACGAAAACGGCAACACCGGTATGATGTTCAAAGCGCCCAATTCTGCGGAGCAGGCGGGAACAAATAACTGGAAACAGTTTTACTCCTCGGACTATAGCGATTATCACAATCTGAAGCCGCTGTTGGTCATCACCTTCCGTGACAATAAGGGCATTGAGCCTTATTACAGTTACCAAACCCTGTCTGCGGGACTGTCCGGAACGGCGTATGTAGCCGACGCTACCGGCCAACTGAAAGTGACGAAACAAGTGGCGTCTTACCATTCAGAAGTCAATCCGTTCCAATTGAACCTTGTATATAATTCGGATTACTTTGCCCAAAACGCCAACGCCAACGACCCCATCCAGAGCACCCATAATATCGATATGTATTTCGGCAAAGGGTTTACATTGGATATGATCCAAACCGTAGAACCTGCCGGTCTGGAAAACGCGCTCTATACCTACCTGGTCTACCACGACGGGGACGGTACAGACCATTATTTCCGAAAGCAGGACGACGGCACATACCTGGATGAAGACGGCTTAGGTCTTACCATTACCGTCAGCCAGTCGGATTATATTATGACCGATGACCAGGGGAACACCTGGAAATTTACCGACGGCATT
>JAFXBH010000130.1 GCA_017521875.1 Oscillospiraceae bacterium | reverse complement strand
CCGTTATACCGATTTGAAAACCGGAGAAAGCAAGCAGAAGATTTTCAACAAACACCAGTAAGGAGTGTATGGAAGATGAAAGAATTTGAATTGAAATACGGTTGCAATCCCAACCAAAAGCCTGCAAAAATCTATATGCACGACGGCAGCGAACTGCCCATCGAAATTCTTAACGGTCGGCCCGGCTTTATTAACTTTCTGGATGCTTTCAATTCCTGGCAACTGGTTAAGGAATTAAAGGAAGCCACCGGTATGTGCGCCGTTACTTCTTTTAAGCATGTTTCTCCTACATCTGCCGCTGTTGGCAAGGTGCTGCCTTTGGAACTGAAGAAGGCTTGCTTCGTGGAAGATATTGAAGGTTTGGATGAGAATCCCTTGGCCTGTGCATACGCTCGTGCCCGTGGCGCTGACCGTCTGTGTTCCTTTGGCGACTGGGTGGCTTTGTCTGACACCTGCGACGCCCTGACTGCAAAACTCATCGCCCGTGAGGTTTCCGACGGCGTCATCGCCCCCGGCTACACCGACGAGGCTCTTGTGATTTTAAAGACCAAACGGAATGGCAGTTACAATGTGGTTGCCATTGACCCCGACTTTGTTCCCGCTGAGCAGGAGACAAAGCAGGTGTTCGGTATTACTTTCCAGCAAGGCCGTAACAACTTTAAGATCGGTGAACATCTGTTGGAAAACATCGTGACCGCCAATAAGTGCTTCCCGGAAGATGCAAAGATTGACCTGATCATCTCCCTGATCACCCTGAAATACACCCAGTCCAACTCTGTCTGCTTTGCTTATGACGGACAGGCTATTGGTGTGGGCGCCGGTCAGCAGTCCCGTGTTCACTGCACCAGACTGGCAGGCGGCAAGGCGGATACCTGGTTCCTGCGTCAGCATCCTAAGACTTTGGCTTTGCCTTTCCGTGATGACTTGGGTCGTCCTGGCCGTGACAATGCCATTGACGGCTATATTAACGGCAATGAAGAAGATGTTTGCGCAGAGGGTATCTGGCAGAATTACTTCACCACCCGTCCCGAGCCCCTGACTGAGGCCGAGAAGCGGGAAGTCCTGGATTCCCGTACCGGCGTGGCGGTGGGTTCGGATGCATTCGTCCCATTCCCCGATAGCATTAAGCGTGCAAAAGCCTCTGGTGTTTCCTACATCGCAGAGCCCGGCGGCTCTATTCGCGATGACTTGGTGATCGCTGAGTGCGATAAGAACAATATGGTTATGGCATTTACAGGTATGCGCCTGTTCCACCACTAAGAATACCTTTGCCACACCGAAAATTTCGGTGTGGCATTCGGTCTGTTTTAAGAATTGATTATTGGGAGTACATATATGAAAATTTTAGTTGTTGGTGGCGGCGGCAGAGAACACGCCATTATTAAGAAATTAAAAGAAAATCCCGTAGTAACCGAGATTTTTGCTACCCCCGGCAACGGCGGTATCGGCAAAGATGCAACCTGCGTGAATATCGGCGCAAAAGAGATCGATAAGATCGTATCCTTTGCCACCGAAAATGCTATTGACTACGCCGTTGTAGCGCCGGATGATCCTCTGGTGCTGGGTTGCGTAGACGCCTTGGAGGAAAAGGGTATTCCTTGCTTCGGCCCTCGCGCCAATGCGGCTATCATCGAAGGCAGTAAGGTGTTCTCCAAGAACCTGATGAAAAAATATAACATTCCCACCGCAGAATATGATGTATTCACCGATATGGAAAAGGCTTTGACATACTTGGATACCGCACCGATCCCCACAGTTATCAAGGCGGATGGTCTTGCCCTGGGCAAAGGCGTGATCATTGCCCAGACCCGGGAGGAGGCCAAGGACGCCGTCCGTTCTATGATGGCGGACAAAGTCTTCGGCAAGAGCGGTGATCAGATCGTTATTGAGGAATTCCTGACCGGACCCGAGGTATCTGTTCTGTCCTTCACTGACGGCAATGTAGTCGTTCCCATGATCTCTTCCATGGACCATAAGCGGGCAGGGGACAACGAT
>JAFXBH010000129.1 GCA_017521875.1 Oscillospiraceae bacterium | reverse complement strand
AATGGACATGCCGCCGGAGGCAGAGCCGGTTGATCCGGCCAGCACATTGACAGCCACGGCCTCGGAAAACAGAATGGAGCCGGGCATATTCAGCATAGCGTTCTTCAGCAAAACAAAACCGGGCACGATCTTGACTACCGAGCCGAAACCCACGGCGCTGGTTGTTTATACTGTCAACTTCGGTCGGCGATACAACGGGTAATGGCCTGCCGCAGTCGCCAACTCAAATGGTGAATGAAGGTCTCACTGTCCTGTAAAAAATTGAATGTATCCACGCCTTTTTCCACTGCCGCCAGGCAGGTATAGGCCGCGGACAGGGTCTGCATTTCCTTGGGCAGCCGCCGGACATAGTTTGCTGCCATGGGCAGGTAACTGCGAATCAAAGTCTCCCGGGCAGTCTCATCGCCGGCGGCCATACAAAGGGCCAAATCTTTTTCCTGCTCCCGGCTGATTCGCTGTATGCCGCTGGCTTGGGCAAAAAAATCTTCCAAACTGACAAAAAGCATAGCGCGCCCTCCTGTGATGAATGGATATATTATATATACCACATTTTGGAGGAAAAGTAAATCATACAGGAATCCGTTTCCCCCTGTTTACAGATACAAACAGCGTAATTTATCGACAAACTACCATCGCAAAGTGCTATGAAAATTTCCCCGGAAAACCTGAAAAACATGCTTGTAATTCCATTTTTTGTATGCTATGATGCAAATAGCAATTTATCAAAAATACACTTTTGAGGTGATGCTAATGAAAATTATTATCTCCGGAAAAAACTACACCATCTCTTCCCCCGCAGTAGGCGCTATGCGTATCTGGGCTGAAGAAAAGCAAGACAATGGTCTCGACCGTTACGGGGTTACCGAAAGCAATGCTGAACACGCATTTCCTGCCTATGACTGCGCCGACGGCCGTTTGTCCGTTAAGGATGCCGACGGCAACATTCTCACAACCATCTCGATTATACACGATCACACCGGCTGGAAAGTGTTTTGCACTCTGCGGGACGGCGAAGAACTGTACGGCCTTGGCGACAGTAACCGCACCCGTCTGGATCGCCGCGGCCATCGCTATCGTATGTGGGTGACAGATATCAAATCCTATATCCCCATCCCCTTCCTGATGTCAAGTGAAGGTTGGGCGATTTCCGTGAATACTACCTTTGAGCATTTCTTTGATGTAGGCGCAACCGAAAAGGATATGCTGAAGGTCGAATGCGCAAAGGATGCCCCCGATTTCACCATCTACACCGGTAAGGATTATGCGGAACTGCTTTACCGTTACACCTCTGTTTCCGGCCGTCCCCTGATGTTGCCCCGTTGGGCAATGGGTCTGACTTTCGTCTGCAACACCCAGGCAAACGCCTCCGAACTGATAAACGACGGATTGAATTTCCGCCGGGAGGATATGCCCTGCGATGTCTTGGGCCTTGAGCCGGGCTGGATGGAGAAATTCTACGATGAATCCACCGAAAAGAAATGGAGTCCCGAAAGATTTTACATCCCTGAATATGCGCCGATCAGCCCCCACACTTTTCTTGGCGCGATTTCCAGACTGAAGTTCAAACTCAGTCTCTGGCTCTGCTGCGATTACGATATCACCATCCACGAGGAACATCAAATTGGAAATATCCACGCAGGCCATTATGAAGAGCCGGACGAACTGAATACTGGTGGTTATGAAACCAACACGGATACCTTCGCTTTTGAAGATGACGAGCATTTCCATAACCCTTACAGAACTATGGACACGGTGACCAAGGTCGATCAGCCGTGGTTTGAACATCTCAAAAAATTTGTGGACCAAGGCGTTTCTGCCTTCAAAATCGACGGTGCTTGGCAGGTGCTTGACCACCCGGACAGACTCTACGGTAACGGAATGACCGATGCCGAAGCCCATAATATGTATCCTGTTCTGCTCGCAAAACAAATGTCTCTCGGCTTTACTGAGCATACAGGGCGCCGCTCTATGATCTATACTGTAGGCGGCTACACCGGCATCCAAAAATATGCCGCCACCTGGGCCGGTGATACCGGCGGTTCGTACGGTCCGATGGTTTCCATGCTGAACAACGGTTTGTCCGGCCATTCCAACACAAGTTGCGACCTGGATGTCTTCTCTACCGACAGCATCCATTTTGGCTTCCTGCAACCCTGGTCGCAAGTCAACAGTTGGAACTATTGGCGCCATCCTTGGCTGTTGGAAGACGAAAACAAGGATATTTTCCGTGCGTACGACAAACTGCGCTACAGTCTTCTTCCCTATCTCTACACCGCCGCACGGCAAGCATATGACACCGGCATGCCCATGATGCGTGCGCTGCCGTTGGTGTTCCCCAAGGACAAAAAGGTTCACGAACGGATCGGTCAATATATGCTGGGCGATTCTCTTCTGGTTGGCACATTCCTTGCACAGGCAGAGCGGGAAGTCAACGGCAAAAAGGTCAATTTCTATTTACCGGAAGGCCAATGGTATGACTGGTTTACCGGTGAAAAATACGAAGGTAACCAGGAAATCTTCTACACACCTCCCGCAGGCAAGGGCGGCGCATTGTTTGTCAAGGCCGGTTCTGCCATTCCCACCGTTCTGCCGGGCAAGTATATTGCTGACAAGAAATTTGACAAGATTCTTGTTAAGGCTTGGCCCAACGCAGACGGAACCGCCTACGGAACTATGTACGAAGACGACGGCGAAACTTTGGGATACGTCGACGGTGCTTTCAGACGCACTACCATCCAGGTGGATCGCGGCGTCCTCACAACCCATCAGGAAGGCGCATTTGACGGAATGTGTGATCTTCAGTTCACTTTGGACTGAATGCATATACCTCCCCACCCATAGGTAAAACGATTGTTTCCATCAGGGTGATCTGTTTCTTGCAAAGCAGTCCGGCAATCATTTTGCGTCATTGCCGGGATTCACTGTCACCTGAGAATGCTATAAAAGCGGAGCAGGTGAACCTGCTCCGCTTTCGTTGATTTCCCTCATCATTCGAAATAGGGATTGAAATATTCCATCTATCAAAAAGCGAGGTGAAATTCACCTCGCTTTTACTGTTAAATAAACAAGCCCCAAACAAAGGACAATCCAAGAGATACGATTACCGGGATAATGCAGGAAGTAACGCAAATATCCATGTAGGATTCCTTGTGCTTACAATTGGATACCGCCAACAGTGTCAACACCGCTCCATTATGGGGCAGGGTGTCCAGACCGCCGGAGGCGATGGAGGCAATACGGTGCAGATACTCAGGATTCAGACCCATTTCGGTTGCTTTTGCCAAGTACTGGGGGCCCAAGGCTTCCAGCGCAATGGACATGCCGCCGGAGGCAGAGCCGGTTGATCCGGCCAGCACATTGACAGCCACGGCCTCGGAAAACAGAATGGAGCCGGGCATATTCAGCATAGCGTT
>JAFXBH010000012.1 GCA_017521875.1 Oscillospiraceae bacterium | reverse complement strand
CTTCCCCGCAACACCTTGGGAGGCGAAGGGCTTGATGGAGACCGCTCTGAAGGGCACAGACCCTGTTGTGTTCTTCGAAAGCCAGAGAATCTACGACGTCGGTGAACAGTTCCACGAAGGTGGCGTGCCTGCTGAGCGTTATGAGATTGAGATCGGCGACACCAATAAGGTTCGTGACGGTAAGGATGTTACCATTCTCACAATCGGCGCGGCTCTGTACCGTGCTGTGGATGCGGCAAAGACCCTTAGCGAAAAGTATGGTATGGAGGCAGACATTATTAACCTGCACTCTCTTGTTCCTCTGGATTATACCAAGATTTTCGAGTCTGTCCGCAAGACCGGTAAGGTGATTCTGGTTTCCGATGCTTGCGCAAGAGGTTCTTTCTTGAACGATGTTGCCAAGACCATCACCGAGCATTGCTTCGATGATCTGGATGCACCTCCCGTTGTTGTGGGCGCTAAGAACTGGATCACACCTCCCTTCGAGTTCGACGAGTTCTTCTTCCCCCAGGCAAACTGGATTCTGGATGCAGTTCACGAAAAACTGGTTCCGCTGGATGGTTACACAGCCGAGAGCAATGTTTGCGACGAGGCTGAACTGATTCGTCGGGGTAAACTGGGTGTCTGATCTGTGGAAATAAGACGAACAGCGAATGCAGGAGTCCTGCTGAAACTGGACGGTGTTTCGATATTATTGGATGGCGTGAGCCAGGTAGTTGAACCCTACCTGGCCACACCTCCTGATATTCGTGAAAGCCTTTTGGCTTCGCCTCCGGATGCGCTGGTCTTTACCCATACACATAATGACCATTATGACCCCGTTTTTGTGGATGAATATAAAGCATCTGCAAACGGGGTCATTATTGGACCTGAAATTTCTTCTGATAAGGACATTGATTTAGGTGCAATTCAAATTGGTTCTGTTTCTGTTACTCCGGTTAGAAGCAGACACATTGGTAAGTATGGGACGATCAGTCATTACAGTTATATCATACAGGGCTCGAAATGCATTTGGTTTATGGGCGATGCATCGCCCCTTGGGTGGCATAAAAACGCCAATTATCCGAGACCGGATATTGTAATTGCTCCCTACGCTTATGGGAATACAACATCGTCCTGGAGGTCTACAAAGGCGTTGGGCGCTGAAAATGTAATTTTGTTCCACTTGCCGGCAAAAGAGAATGATCCGTATGAATTATGGGATGCTGTTAAATCAGTAACTGCTAACGAACAAGAAACAAAATTATGGATTCCGGATATTGGTCAAACCATAGTATTATAAAAAAATAAGGTCTGCTGATTCAGCAGACCTTATTTTTTATGGTTAAATTATTCGACGATAATCATTCCGTCTTCCTTGACGGTAATGGTCATACCGTCTTTTACATAAGAAAGGAATTCATCGCCCAGAGAATCAATTACCGGCATTGTCACATCATCCAGCCACACATCGGCCAACACTGCACCAGCAGCGGCAAGAGAGTCAATCGGCTGGGAAAACAGCATACAAGCAGGTTGACGATGCATGGAACAAGCGCAATACAGTACCAGACCGCCGGTAGTTGAACCGATAGTTTGAGGCAAGCACAATGCTTTGCCAGCCATTTGTTTACCAAACAGATCAGGGTTGTTCTGGTCGCCGCAGGTTGCTTTTTTATCTCCGAATTGCAGCGCCTTTTGGAAAGAGGCAAGGGTATTCAGACCGCTGTGGGACACAACGGCTTCTGCAGTTACAGTGCCTGGCGCGATAACACGACCTTTAAATTCTCTCATATTATTTGCCTCCCTTCGTGATCTGCGCAAGGATCTCATCATCTGTGTAATACCGCGCTGTCGTATAGGTGCGCAGTTTGTTGGAAGATGTGATCACCGGCATCTTGCCAGCCAGGGGATTGTTCATATACATCAGCGGACAAATATAAGAAGTGAT
>JAFXBH010000011.1 GCA_017521875.1 Oscillospiraceae bacterium | reverse complement strand
GGTTGATACCGGAGATTACCAGATCAAAATGAAGCCCCATACCCATCACCGCATACCGGACGCAGTCAGCGGGGGAGGAGTCCACGGTGTAGGCCGTGATACCCGGCGCTAATTCCACTTGCTTAATTTCAAAGGGCTTGTGGAGTTCAATACTCTGACTTTTGCCGCTTTGCTCATATTTGGGAACGACAGTGGTCACATCTCCCAGTTTTTGACACCATTTGATCAGGGGCACCAACTGACCGGCGCTGACACTGTCATCATTGACTATCAGTATTTTCATAACCAATCCTCGTGGGTTTCCTTATATTCTTTCACCAATGCGTCCGTATCCCGCAGAAGGGATTCCATCTCCTCCTGAGAATATACAGTGGCACCACTGGCACAGGCGTGACCGCCACCGTGGTATTTCTCTGCAATGGTGTTGATGTGGACAAACCGGGAACGGAGTCTGACCCGGATTGAACCTTCTGCATCACCGTTTTCAATAAATACCATCCAACTGATACAGCCCCGAATGGAGTCCATCGTGCCAACGCAGGCGCTGGCCTGCTCCAATGTCAGATTGAACTGCTCCTGCATTGCTTTATCAATGAACAGATAAGCCACCCCGTTTTCTGTCATCTGCATCTTGTTATACACATAGGCCTTGAATTTCAGGTATTCATAAGCCTCCAGATAGAGCCGGGCGTAGAGAATGTCTGTGTCCACGCCTACATCCAGCAGTGTGGCAGCGGCTCGCATGGTGTTGCCGTTGACACCGCTGTACTTGAACCGGCCGGAGTCGGTGACCATACCGGTATACAGGTGGGTAGCGGCCGCGGAGTTCAGCGCCAATTCATCCCGGAATGTCTCGTAGAAATCCACGATCATCTCACAACAGGAAGACCGGTCTTCCTCCACCCATTGGAGATCGCCGTAGTTTTCCAGAGGAATATGGTGGTCGATCTTAATCAGTTCCTTGCACCGATCATAATTCTTGTTGGAGATCCGGGCCGCAGAGCCGGTATCCAGCACGATACCCAGGGCATCGGCGTACAGGGTTTTGTCTATGGGGGCGTCATCTGTGCCCATAAACTCCAGATAAGCGGGAATGTCCTGCTCTATCACCAGCACTTCCTTCTTGGGAAAACTGGCCAGAAGCAGTTCTTTCATACCCTTGGTAGCACCCATACAGTCACCGTCAGGGCGCACATGCCGGAACAAAATGATCCGGTCATAGTCTTTTATTTTCTGCAGAATCTTCTGCTTGACTTCTAAATTCATTTATTTTCTCCTATCATACTGTTCAAATCCGCCAGCATAGCCATAGCAGTGTCCTTGTCTGCCACGGTTGCGCCGCTGGCCTTTGCATGACCGCCACCGCCGTATTTCACAGCAACGGGATTGATGTTGTACTTGCTGGAACGCAATTCACAGAGAATGCCCTTTTCCGTCTCTGTAAAGTTGACCCAAATATCCACACCCTTAATGTCAGCCATGGTGTTGGTCATGCCCCGGGATACGGTAAAAGTATCCACCGCCAATGCCTGCAATTCTTCTTTTGTGGTATAAATGTAGGCCACATTGTTGGCGGTAAATTGAATTTTGAGAATGAATTTTGCTTTTAATTGCTTGGCGGAAAAATCGTCTGCGTACAGATCCCGGAACAGTTCGTTGGTGTCGAATTTCTGTTCCATCAGCAGGGAAGCCAGCCGGAATGTCCGGGCGGTGGTGCCGTCATAGCGGAAACGGCCGGAGTCGGTAATCATACCGGTGTACAGGGATTTGGCGGCCAGAGGATTCAACTTCAGTCCACATTGGGCCACAAATTCAGTAATTAGGCCACAGCAACTTTCAAAAGAGGTATCTACTACCTCAATATCCGCCACTTTTTCGCAGAAAATATGGTGATCCAGCCGTACAGTTTTATCCGCAAGGGTATACCGGTTATCGCACACCATACTTTTGGAGCCACAGTCCAAAATCATGGCCAGCGCCCCTTGATAGGCGTTATCCGGAATCTCGTCCATATTAGCGCCTTCCATAAAACCGAAGAAACCGGGCT
>JAFXBH010000128.1 GCA_017521875.1 Oscillospiraceae bacterium | reverse complement strand
GCTCCAGCAGCACGTCCAGGCGCTCCTCGCGCTGGCTGCCGCCGATGATCTCGCCGATGCCGGGAACCAGGCAGTCTGCTGCCGCCACGGTCTTGCCGTCGTCATTGAGGCGCATATAGAAGGCCTTGATGTCCTTGGGATAATCGGTGACGAAGACAGGCTTCTTGAAGATCTCCTCAGTCAGATAACGCTCATGCTCCGTCTGCAGGTCGATGCCCCACTCCACGGGATAGTCGAACTCGTCGTTGTGCTTTTCCAGCAGAGCCACAGCATCGGTATAGGTGATACGGCCGAAGTCGTTGTTCAGAATGTTGTTCAGGCGCTCCAGCAGACCCTTATCCACAAAACTATTGAAGAATTCCATTTCCTCGGGAGCGTGCTCCAGCACATAGGAAATGATGTACTTCAGCATATCCTCTTCCACACGGAGCAGGTCGTCCAGATCCGCAAAGGCCATCTCCGGCTCGATCATCCAGAACTCGGATGCGTGACGGGTGGTGTTGGACTTTTCCGCACGGAAGGTGGGGCCAAAGGTGTAGATATTCTTGAACGCCATGGCGAAGGTCTCGCCGTTTAACTGGCCGGAAACCGTCAGGTTGGTGGGCTTGCCGTAGAAGTCCTGAGAGAAATCTACCTTGCCGTCGGCGGTCTTGGGAACATTGTTCAAATCCAAGGTGGTTACCTGGAACATTTCGCCTGCGCCCTCACAGTCAGAGCCGGTGATCAACGGGGTGTGGACATAGATAAAGTCCCGATCCTGGAAGAACTGGTGAATGGCCATCGCCGCCAGGGAGCGAACACGGAACACAGCCTGGAAGGTGTTGGTCCGGGGACGCAGATGGGTGATGGTCCGCAAAAACTCCATAGAGTGGCGCTTGGGCTGCAGGGGGTAATCACCGGTGGACGGGCCTTCCACCGTCACTTCTTCCGCCTGAATTTCGAAAGGCTGCTTACTATCGGGAGTCAGTACCACAGTACCTTTGATGATCAGGGCTGCGCCGATGTTGATTTTAGAAATCTCCTGGAAATTGGAGATGGTATCGTTATAAACCACCTGAACGGGGGTAAAATAGGTACCGTCGTTGAGCATAATAAAGCCAAACTGTTTACTGGGCCGACGGTTACGCACCCAGCCGCCCAGGGTTACAGTTTTGTCAGCGTAGGCATCTATGTTTTTGAACAGTTCGCGAACAGAAATCAGTTCCATAATCATTCCCTCTTTATAATGGTATAATATAAAGAGTATACGCCAAAAAGGAAGATTTTACAAGAGGTTTCTCCAATTTAATTTAGCAAAAACACCCCAAAATTCAAATATCCCGCAAAAGTTACCCACAAAACGTAGGGAATGATCAGATCTCCCGCGGTTTCGTCAATGCGAGAAAACCGTCGCATAGTGATCACGATGGCTACCCATAGCAGAATCAGAATGATCAATGCGGTCAGGTACATCTGCCCGCCGAAGAAAAACAGCGGCCATAGGAAATTCAAAAAAAGTTGCACGCCGTAAGCCGTCAGCGCTTTTTTAATCTCCTGCGGCTCTGCCCCGGAAGTCAGTACCCGATAAGACGCTTCCCCCATCAGTAGGTACAGAATTGTCCACACAATGGGAAATATCCACCCCGGTGGGGACAGGGGTGGCTGGTTGATCTGGCGGTAAAACCCCATACCGCCCCCGGATAACAGAGCGGCCAACCCTCCTACGGCCAAGGGAATCCCCCAGCAAATCAGTCGTTTTTTCAGTTGTTTGTTCATAATGATCCCTCCGGCTTTACTCTAACGGACAGGTCAAAAGACAGTCCATCGAAATTTCTGTTTACAAGAAAATATTTATGCAGTACAATAAAGAAAAAGCCCAAGGAGGAAGCCAAATGAAATCCAAAGTATATTTTTGTAAAGACCTGACGCCTGATGCCGTCTTAAAAATGTACAAACTGCTGGAGAAAGACCTGCCCGGCAACATCGCCATCAAAGTCCACTCCGGTGAAGAGGGCAATCCCAACTTCCTGCGGCCGGAATTTTGGAAGCCGGTGGTAGATTTTGTGGGTGGTACGATTGTAGAATGCAACACCGCTTACGAAGGCGCCAGAAACACCACCGAGCGCCACAGAGCCCTGCTGAAAAAGCACGGCTGGAGCGATATGTATCCGGTAGACCTGCTGGATGCCGCCGGCCCTGACCTGGTGCTGGACATTCCCGACGGCCATATGATCAAGAAGAATTTCGTGGGTAAGGACATCGCCAATTACGATTCCGCCCTGATTCTCTCCCACTTTAAGGGCCACCCTGCCGGTGGTTTTGGCGGCGCGCTGAAGCAACTGTCCATTGGTTTTGCCTCCTCCTATGGCAAGGCCTATATCCACGGCGCAGGCGACCCGGACAAATTCTGGGACAGCCCCCAGGATCATTTCCTGGCATCTATGGCCGATGCCGCTTCCTCTGTGGTGAAGTATTTTAAGGGCAATATGGCCTTTATCAATGTGATGAAGAACCTGAGTATTGACTGCGACTGCTTCGGCGCCAAGGCGCACCTGCCCTGTATGAAGGATGTGGGCATTCTGGTCAGCCTTGATCCTGTGGCCATCGATCAGGCCTGTGTGGATCTGGTTTACGCCTCCAACGACCCCGGCAAGGGTGAACTGATTGAGCGTATGGAGAGCCGCCACGGCATCCACACTGTGGAAATGGCAGAAAAACTGGGCGTAGGCTCCCGGGATTACGAACTGATCGGCGTATAATATGGGAGATTGCAACAGTTGTAGCCATTCCTGCGGCAGTTGTGGTTGCGGCGGCTGCGGCAAACACCTGACGCTCAGTTCCGGAGAGATTTCCCTACTGCGGATGTTGGGGCAATTCTCCTTCCTGCCGGTGGCCCGGAAAAGGGACGATATGACGCCCATCTTTCGGGAAGATACCGCCTACTCTCAGGAGGAATACAGCCTGTTTGTTCAACTTTTGGAGAAAAAGCGGCTGATCCATCTGGACTATACCCCGCTCAAAGGGGCAAATATGACCCAGTATGCCGATTTTCCTGTCCACGGCAGTATGTCGCTGACCCAACGGGGCCAACAGGTCTTGGAAACCTTGGAACTCCAAGGCATTGAAGAATAAGCCCACCTCTATTGTGTATTCTAATTTTGATATCTAAAATAGAATATATGACCGTGTGTATACAAAACACACGGTCATAATTTTACTTACATATACTATCCTCCAAATTTACCAATCAATGCCTCCGGCGGGTTACTTTCTTGTTCCGGCAAGAAAGTAACGAAAGAACCGGCTTAAGGGGCGCTACGAGCCAAT
>JAFXBH010000127.1 GCA_017521875.1 Oscillospiraceae bacterium | reverse complement strand
GGTGACACCGGCGCCAAGGGCGACAAGGGTGATACCGGTGAACAGGGTGTTGGCATCCGGTCTGTGCGGCTGACGGCGGACGATATGCTGGTGATCACCTTGTCTGACAATACCGAACTTGCGCCCATCGGCCCCATCCGTGGCGAGAAGGGCGAAACCGGTGCTCAGGGTATCCAGGGCGAGAAGGGTGACACCGGCGCGCAAGGTATCCAGGGCGAAAAGGGCGACAAGGGTGACACCGGTGCCCAGGGCATCCAGGGTGAGAAGGGCGAAGCCGGTAATGACGGTCTGACCCCCATGCTGTCGATGGATGCAGAGGGCAACCTCTATGTGAAATACGGCGAAGAGGGCGCGCCTGCGCTGCTTGCCAACCTGAAAGGACCCAAGGGTGACAAGGGCGATAAAGGCGACACCGGCGCACAGGGCATCCAGGGTGAAAAGGGCGACACCGGCGCACAGGGCATCCAGGGTGAAAAGGGTGACACCGGCGCACAGGGCGAGCAAGGTCCTCAGGGTGTACAGGGCATCCAGGGTGAGACCGGTGCAACAGGTGCAGCCGGTCCTCAGGGCGAAAAGGGCGACCCCGGCGTAGACGGCAAGTCTGCTTATGAACTCTACAAGGAAGCCTATCCCGCATACACCGGCACCATGGAACAGTGGCTTGCCAGCCTGAAGGGCGACAAGGGCGATCCCGGCGTGGGCATCACAAAGACGGAGATCATCGACGGCAGCCTGTGGATCACCTATTCCGACGACCCGGAAAACCCGGTAAATGTAGGCCGGGTAAGTGAAACAGCGGATAGTGGCATTTTAGAATATACTTTGTTGGACGATGGAACTTATGGTGTAAAAGCAGGTCCCGGGGCAAAAATGGTTACCAACATTGAAATACCCAGTATGTATAATGACATTGCTGTTACACAAATTCTTCCTGGCGGTTTTTCAGGATTGATTAGTCTTCAAAGTATTGCATTTGCTCCTAGTATTACTGAGATAGGAAACAACGCATTTTCACAGTGCTACGAATTGAGCAAGGTGGTTTTCCCAGAAAATCTAACTCATATCGGACGGTATGCTTTCTATGCCTGCTCCAGTCTTACGAATCTTTCAATACCGGAAAAAGTCACATTTATTGGAAAATATGCCTTCGTAGATTCTGGTGTAGAGTCCGCCACGTTGAGTAATGCTGAAAATTGGCGTTATCTAGATGGGACAAATAAGCAACAATTCCGTTTTTATTATAACTCAAGTCACATTAGTAATTATGATATGACAATATCTTCCAACGTAGTAAAGGCTATGACGGGAGATGTGCTTTTGAGTGTTACTTCAGGATCCATGATGTATTCAACACCAGTGTACAGAGTATTCCAGTGGTATAGGTATGACTGGGTTACTGTATGAGTGTCAGATCTTTGTAAAGGTATATAATGATGGAAACTGCGGAAAAAACGAAAGAACGAGAAAGCGTGCCATTGCGCCGTGCACACAAGCCTATTTATGCCATCAACGGTTATGCTGCTGTAGACGGTTACTACAAGAATGACACAGATGCTGTGGGCATTTCCGTAGGCAAGGCGCAATGGGATAAAAAGAATGTTATTCCCAGCGTGAAAGTGTGGCGGTATAAGGGAAAATGGTCTCGCCAAAGCGAGGAAACCACCTTCACCCGCGCTTTGGATATGGCAATGCTTGTGATCAAAGTCCTGGATAAGCATTATCACGGAAAAGACTTTGAGACAGTAAACTCTATTTATGGAGTTCTTAAGGTTGACGAAATAGAATGTGATCCAGCGATCAAGGAAGAATTTGGGGCTTTTCTCAATGAAAATAAAAAGGATATTGATGCGCATATCCACATACTCCATTCAGCCTTAGAATCCTATTTGGGAAAACCATAAT
>JAFXBH010000126.1 GCA_017521875.1 Oscillospiraceae bacterium | reverse complement strand
TTGCGGAGGAATTCCTGCGTGCGGGGATTCTGAGGATTGGAGAAGATCTGCTCGGGGGTGTTTTCCTCGAGGACGATGCCGCCGTCCATGAACAGCACGCGGTCGCTGACCTCGCGGGCAAAACCCATCTCGTGGGTGACGACTACCATGGTCATTCCGGAGGCGGCAAGTTCTTTCATAACATCCAGTACTTCGCCTACCATTTCCGGGTCAAGGGCAGAAGTCGGCTCGTCAAAAAGAATCACCTTGGGATTCATCGCCAGCGCGCGAACGATGGCAACACGCTGCTTCTGACCGCCGGAGAGTTGGGAGGGATAGGCGTCTGCCTTATCGTCCAGACCGATGGTCTTGAGCAGTTCCATGGCCCGTTTTTCCGCCTCTGCTTTCACATCGGCAACGGTCTTGCCCTGCTGGCGTAAGGCCTTTCTGTTCTTCTTGGCGATGGTGACCGGCGCAAGTGTAATATTATCCAGCACACACAGATTGTTAAACAGGTTGAACTGCTGGAACACCATACCGATCTTTTGGCGGTGGACATTGATGTCCACCTTCATATCCGCCAGATCCTCGCCGTCAAACATAATAGAGCCGCCGGTGGGATCTTCCAGACAGTTGACACATCTTAAAAATGTGGATTTGCCACAACCGGACGGGCCGATGATCGCCACCACATCGCCCTCGTAAACATCCAGGTCGATGCCTTTCAGCACCTTCGTATCGCCAAATGTTTTTTCCAGGCCTTTTACTGATAAAATTAACTGTTTTTCCATATTATCTTTCACTCTTCTTCATTTTTGCTTCCAGCGCTCTCACGCCCCAGGAGATCAGCAGCACCATCACCAGGTAGGTCAGCGCCAGCATGATATAGGGCATGGTATAGTCGTAGGTGGGGTCACCCAACTGCTTGAAGGATTTATAAAGGTCTGTCACCGCGATGAAACTGACGATGGAGGTTTCCTTGATCAGGACGATGAACTCATTGCCCAGGGTAGGCAAAATGTTCTTGATCGCCTGGGGTACTACGATCTTCAGCATGGTAGTCGCATAGGTCAGGCCGACGGCTCTGCCGGCTTCCATCTGACCGGCATCCACAGATTGGATACCGCTGCGCATAATCTCACTGACATAAGCGCCACTATTCAGGCCGAACACCACGATTGCTACCGGAACACCGGAATCAACAGTGATACCCAAAGCCGGCAGCAGCACCCAGTAGCCAATCAGCAACTGGACTACCATAGGCGTACCACGAAACAGTTCAATATAGCACAGGCAGATCTTGTCCAGGATTCTGGGAAGCAGTTTATATTTGGGCATCACCCGAACCACGGCAATGACCGTACCGATCAGAATGCCGATCAGCAAGCCGAAAACGGCAATTCGCAGCGTGACCCATACGCCATTGAGGACATTTTCATAGCCTTTCAGGGTGAAAAACTGCTTGATAAATTCGTTCCACATTTCTGTTATGTTCATATTTTTAACCAAAGTGAAGGCTTAGCACTTCCACTAAGCCTTCACTGACCTTTTCTGATTTACTTAATTATTTCTTGCAGATCACGTTCAGCATATCCACAACGGTACCGGCGGAATCCAACTCGGTGTTGCTATCCTTAACAACGCAAACGATGGACTCGGTGTAGTAGGGCTCGGAGAAGTTGATAACCTGCAAACGCTCGGTGGTGATGGTGATGCCGGACATGGCAATGTCAACATTCTGCTTGCCAACAGCGCCTACAACTGCGTCGAATTCCATATCGTCGATGACCAGTTCCAGACCCAGTTCGTCAGCAAACAACTTGGCGATTTCCATATCGATGCCGTAGTACTGGTTGCCTTCCTTGTATTCCCAGGGAGCGAACTCAGCGTTGGTAGCAACCACCAACTGCTCTGCGGCCTTGCTGCCGTCCTTAGTGCCGGAGGTGATGCCAACATACTTGTCTTCTTCGCCGTTCATATACTTTTCCTTGATGGCGTCGATCTCAGCAGCCTTTTCCACCAGAATGTTGTCGATCTTGGTCTTCAGGTCAGCCTGATTCTTGTCAATGCCGATGCCGTAGTTCTCGCTGGACAGAGAAATCTCAATGATCTTCAGGCCGGCAATTTCCTTTTCCAGAGCCTTACCGGTGGTCTTGTCAACGAACAGATAGTCAGCGTTGCCGTTGAGCATATCCTTTGCAGCCAGTGCGAAGGTGTCGTAGGAAACCGTCTCCACATTCTTCAGGGCATCTGCGTACATCAAACTGGTAGTACCCTTCTGGACAGCGATCTTAGCGCCGGCTTCTTCTTTTGCGCCGCAGGCGGCCAGGGACAGTGCCATCACCAGCACCAATGTCAATGCAATCAGTTTTTTCATTTTGTTTTCCTCCTAAATGATATTTTTAATAAATTGGATTTGTTCTTCTATGGATGCTTGATTTGTGCCGCCGGCGGAAATTCTGCTCTCTACGCAGTTACGCAGGTCGATGGCAGCAAACACATCCTCTTCAAACAGGTTGTGGAAGGACTGATATTCTGCAATATCCATTTCTTCCAGCACCTTATTGTTTGCAATACAGTAGGCCACGATCTGGCCAACCAATTTGTATGCCGTACGGAAGGGAATGCCTTTTTTGGTGAGATAGTCTGCCAAATCTGTGGCATTGATAAATCCCTTTTGCGCCGCTTTCAGCATATTCTCAGGCAGAGCCTTTAATGTCTTCAGCATAGGCGGGAACACGGTCAGACACTGCTTAACCGTATCCACTGCATCGAAAACGGCTTCCTTATCCTCCTGCATATCCTTGTTGTATGCCAGGGGGATGCCTTTCAGCACCGTCAGGATCGCCATCAGGTCGCCGTACACTCTGCCGGTCTTGCCCCGCACCAGTTCCGCAATATCCGGATTCTTTTTCTGGGGCATAATGGAAGAGCCGGTGGTGTAACTGTCGTCCAGTTCGATGAACTTAAATTCCCAACTTGCCCAAAGAATGATCTCCTCGGAGAAACGGGACAGGTGCATCATCACCGTGGCAAAGGCGCTCAGCAGTTCCACACAGAAATCCCGGTCGGACACGCCGTCGATACTGTTTAAGGTAATACC
>JAFXBH010000125.1 GCA_017521875.1 Oscillospiraceae bacterium | reverse complement strand
ATGTAACCGGCACGGCTTATATTGATAACTACAAACTGTATCCTGCCGGTCTTACCACGGACTTTATGGTATTCGATGCAGATACCGGATTTGAGGTAGATGCCAAAGCGTCCAGAAATAAAGATAGCGCATACCGTGTATCCTGGCTGAATGCAACCGGAAAAGACATGATTGCCAAAGTGTATAACGGCAGCACCTTGGTAGGTGAATTTAGAATGGGTGTTGGTCAGGATGGCGTGAACACCGGTGTAGTCAAGGCAAACGGCAAGTCCGTACTGCTGACAGTTAAGACCGAGGTTGCGTCTGCTCAGGTAACACCTCCTGCCGGTAATGACGGTGGCAACAACGACGGTGGTCAGACGCCTGCACCCACCAATCCTGCAGATAAACCTAACGACGATTCCACCAAGCCGTCTGATAACAAACCCGGCGCACCTTCCCAAAAGAAGGACGGACTGTCCGATGTGGAGATTGCAGTGCTTGTATTGGTAACCATTTTGGTGCTGCTCGGCGGTGCGTTTGCGCTGTTGTGGTTTGTCATTAAACCCAAATGGCTGACAGACCTCTTTAAGTGTCCTGTGCATCAGGTGGAAGAAGGAAAAGATGCTGAATAAGTTCCACAAAAACCAGACGCATTTCGCGTCTGGTTTTTGTTGACTTTGCTGCGCTTTTCTGATATAAGTATGCCATAGACATCAGAAAGGGCGAAAAAATATGAAAAGAATGATTGCGTTGTTTCTAATGCTAACATTGGTAATGCTCCTGATGCCGACCGGTGTAACGGCCAGTGAAAAGTTTGCAAAAAAACCGTATTATTTGGTCAATTCATCGGCGGTAAATGTAGAAACCGGTTATGCCTATGATATGCCATATTTTTGGGGCCATCCCTATCCGGAGGGGGAGACAAAGGCGACGGTATCGGCATTCCATCGCACAGAGCCTCCCTACATTACCATTTCGGATTATCCCCGATTGACCACTATGTTGAAAAAAGAATTTGAGGACAGACCGGAGGGTACGCGGTACATCAATTTCGACCTGTCCAGCAAGGCGGTCTATCATCTTGCAGAGGATTATATTTATTTCGGTGTGGCCACCAAATCGGTTTATGATTGGATAGAGCCGTTTTTGGCAGAGTATAAGCGTATTGGCGGCACATTGGACGGCGTGATTCTGGATATAGAGTACATTTACGGCTATAACTATTATATCTGCACCCGAGAGTACGAGCAGGGCAATAAAGATATTTATTGGGAGATTGTCAATCACCCCCAATACAAGACCCTTGTGCGGCCCATGCTGGTGGAACGGGGTTTTCGCTTCTGGCCGGAAAGTCAGCAGGACAGCGAAAAATCTGAAATTTGGACTATGTATGCCCGGCATGGGGCGGAATATGCTATGGAACGGGCAATTTGGGATAACGTAGTGGATGAACTGCTGAAAAAGTACGCAAATGAATCCGTTTACGAACCGCTTATGAAGTATTTCCCGGATGCAACACTGAACGATTATGACCGGCGGGATTCTTACGGCTGGCAAAAGGCCCTGCAATATACCTTTGATCCTATCATTGGTAACGAATCTAAGGTTGGCAATGTATCCAATTACAATGCCTATTCTTACAGGCCGTTTAAGGAAGGTATTGGGTCATACACCACACCCGCGTCTTTCAACGATGTTAAATTCGAAGCAACACCGTTTAACATTATGATGTACGAGTTTTTCCAGTGCAAGACGATGTATGAACCCACAGACACAAAGACAATCAGTATGTGGATCACTTTCTTTAATTATAGCCCCAATTATCCCGGCACCTATTCCAATACGCCCTATTACGCCGAGTCCATTTATCACATGGGTATGATGGATCCTCAGCCTTTTTTGGGATATATCGTACCGGAAGAAGTGAGGGATATGGGCCAGTACAGTGATGACCCCAAGGTGAGCAGTCATGATTACTGCATAGAGGTAGTATCTGAACTGATGGCAGAACTGACCCGGGTAGCCGGTTATGCAGACCGAAAGCATATCCCAACACCAATCAACTGGAACAATGATTTCTTGCTTACCGGTATGTATGCCGGCGGCCGGAATATCTGGCGTATCACACCCGATATTTCCAAGGGCGTATCCTTGGAGAAATTCAAAGTTAAGGACAAAGCGCCCACCTTCTCTATTGGTGGACAGACAGTTATTTTTCCTCAAGGAAGAATCATCGAAGATTCTGAAATCTCTCAGGTAGGCACTTGCGGTTACTGGGTAGAGACCCCGGCCGATGTTACCCCTGTGATTATTGCCGATACAGACCGGTATGCGAACTATCCTTCTGTTGCGGATAATTTTGAATCCTACGCCGTAAATCAGACATTTAGCACATCCAGTTCGGACCTGTGGAGTGTCGTTGGTGTCGGCGCAAAGATTGAGTATTATAAAGGGGATAAAGCGCTGGCGCTGAACGGAAATATTACCCTCAGAGATAAGAAAGCAGCCCCCAATGTTACTGCCGGTGATAGTTATGCGCTGCAACAGATTTGGGAGGTGTCCTTCACAGGGCATAGCAGTGGAGAATTGAAACTGCTTT
>JAFXBH010000124.1 GCA_017521875.1 Oscillospiraceae bacterium | reverse complement strand
CAAGTACAAGAAAAATATAATAGTCGGGTTTATAATGACATTTTTTCTTTGTATATATGGCTTGTTTACCTTTATGTTTTAATGATATCTTTTTCGGTGCAACTTGCCAGAAAAGGAAAAGTCATCTCAGCCGGGATGGCTTTTTTCTTTTTCGCAAGAAGCAGGACACGAACCCATCTAAACGCAACGCAGACGAGCGTTGCCGATTCCCCCAATTGCCAAATATTACATATTGCGCCTTCCATTCGTTAAAATACCGTAATTCGTTATATTACTGAGATATTCGGTATACAACTGAAATCGCTAAAAAACACCGGCATTGCGTAAAATTTTTACTTGTATTTTTGGTTTTCTTGTGCTATCATCTATTAAAATTCAATAAGGAGGGATGTTCCGTGAGATTTAATGAGTTTCCTGTCATCGACCAAATCGCCACAGGCAAAAACATTTTGTCGCTCCGTAAGGAAAAGGGACTTTCCGTAAAGGACCTGCAGGAGTACTTTGGGTTTGAAGAACCCCAAGCAATCTACAGATGGCAATACGGCAAGACACTTCCGTCCGTTGATAATCTCTATGCACTCAGCGCTCTGCTTGATGTGCCGATGGAACGCATCTTGGTACCGGTCCCCAACAGAAAGAATGTTTTGAATATGAAAAAGCAGCAGGAAGTTCCTGCTGCTTTCGGTTTTTTATGGCTGATCCAAAAAGAAGTTGGCGTCAATCAGACTGATTTCCTTTTCGGATCGGGCCTTGCCCATGACCAGTACCACATCTGCATCGTCTGCATTGCAGAGCGTTGCGTTCTGCGCTTCCATCAGGCATTCCAAGTATCGGCGTAAGGGGAACGCACCTTGCCGGTGATCGACACCTGCGTACCAGTCACCATACCGCACGCCAGGAGCACCATCAAAAACGATGCATCGGTTTTGCACATCGATGTACCCATAATTGACGGTTGCGCAATCCTGCCGCAGATGGTGGGAGAAGAAGCAATTTGCCTCTTTGAAGAGTTCGTAGCGCTCTCCGTCGCTCTGTCCCTTGGGAACGGCCATCATACCCACATAGCAGGTGTCTACATCCTTGAATCCATCTTTACCGCTAAAGAGATGAATATTGGCATTGACTTTGCCGATGGGTGCGTTGAGGTCAATATCGATGTATTCGGCGGCATTGCTGTGGGTGATATCTCCGGAGAATACCACACCGTCGTCCCGGAAGGACTGGTTCCAGCCAATACCGTGAAATTGCCCCTCCAGGTCGGTGTACCCTGTGTGCAGGTCGATATCTACCCGGGACTCGTCATTCCAGTATACAAAGAAACGAAGGGCGTCGATGCCGTCTGGCAGCCGATAGGCGATACCACTACGGATAAAGCCGCCCTCTGCGGATTTGTCATTGCAATGCAGTTCAGACATATCCAGGTCAAAGTCGGGCATGGCCAGCGCGACTTTTTTGTTTCGCAGCGGGGTATCCATTCCAGCCATACGTGCCCGGAGCAGTTCCTCAAACACAGAAAACAGGGTGGCAGCGTCTGCGCGTTCTTTTTCGGTAAGTTTGCCGAAGTAGTTCAGATTGGTGACCAGCGTTTGCATACTCAGAGAATCTGCATTTTCCGCCAGCCTGGCAACGACGGCATTCCGATCATAGCCCCAGCGCAGCAACCAAGCCACCATACGGAGCATCATACCCGGGCGTTGGGCAATGAAGTCCAAAGCATCGTCGCCTCCAATGGCCAGCATAGTTTTGGCAATGCTTTCCCAGGAGCGCAGCCTGCCGTCCCGTAATTCGTTTACTGCGCCCATATGGGCAGCAGAACGGGAATACACCGAGTAGTCAATGTAATTCAGTAGCAGGATATTTTGCCGTGCAGCCTTGCTGGAGAGCACCAGATTTGCCCGAAAATCATTCGCTGGATAAGATTCCAGCAAACGCACCAGAAATCGCTTTTGGCTGGTGCGTAAATGGAATTTGTGCTTACCCAAAAGAACATGGATGCAGCGCAGAACATCACCGGTGTGCTGGCACAGACCACGCAGAATATGGAAGGCAGCATCCCGGTCGGCCATATCAAACACGATCGCATATACTGCGTTCATATTCTCTTTGAACCGGACATCCAGTGAAGCGGCTTCCTCCACGGAAATGTTGGCGATCGCCTTGCTGACGATCTGCCGTTCGGGGAGAGTCATACGCTCCTTACGGGACAGAATTGTGCGAAGCGGTAAAATGTAGGCTTTCTGGGCAGGCAAAAGCCGAATAACCTTTTCCGGCAAAACGGTGTCCTGTACTGCCGCTTCACCACGGTCTTCGGGGCAGGGAAGCCAACCCCTGCGAACTTCGATGCCGAAAAGCAGTTCCAAACCATAGGTAGAGAAGTAGTGAACCGCCTGATGGAAACGGAATACGGCTTCATCCATATCCATCACTTGCCGTGGAAAACCCGGATACATAGGCTCTGCATCAACGGTTCCCATCATATTCTTCACGGTGTCATAGAAATCGTCCAAAGAGGGACTGACTGCCAGAGCGGCCATATCAGCCGGAGAAAGCATATAGCCAAGGGATTTTAAGTTTTCGTTCAAGGTAACTGCTTTTGCCAGCAGTTCTTCGGTCAGGGACGCATCTCCCTTTTCGTAAACTACGAAGCGGA
Organism: Oscillospiraceae bacterium; assembly: GCA_017521875.1. GTDB lineage: Bacteria > Bacillota > Clostridia > Oscillospirales > Oscillospiraceae > Faecousia. The sequence continues at coordinate 2,162 of JAFXBH010000124.1, read as the reverse complement.
GTTCATCTAAAAGCAATTTGTGGTAATTCATTTTCTTCCCTCCCCGTCGCAAATAAAGAGAAGCAAGCCATGGGATGACAAAATTCTGCATTCCGAAAGATCAATAAACATTTAAAAGTAGGTCATCGTAGGAAATGCAGAAACGCTTGCTTCTGTCCTCTATTATATTGGCTCATCCCGGTTTGTCATTGAACTGTCAGTTTAATGGCGCAGGTGAGGTCATATTTTTTCTTGTGCGGAAAATAAAAGTATGGTATACTCTACAACAAGAGAACGGCGCAAAACGACATAAAGAGAGGTTTGCTATGTATTTCCGACATAATCTGCCCTATGAATATCCGGAAAAGTGCGATGCCCATATGATTGATGTGAAGCATCTTCGGGATGTCCATTTGGATGAAAACTATCCTTATCTGCAAAAAAGTGCTTGGTTTAAGTGCCAACGAGGGCTGCTTTGGATCTGTCAGCAAACGATTTTGCCCATAGTTATGTGGGTGGTACACGGCCTGCGGATTCACGGGAAGGAGAAACTGAAACAGCACAAGGATTTGCTGAATAACGGTCTGATGACCATCAGCAACCATGTTTTTATGTGGGATTACATATGTCTGATGGTGGCCCTGCGTCCCAGACTGGGTTTCTTCCCAGCATGGAAGATCAATCTGGAGGGCCCTAACGGCCCGCTGATTCGTATGGCCGGTGGCATTCCCGTGCCGACAGACAGTCTTCGGCCGATGATTCAATTCAAGAAAGCAATGGAAGAAGTCCTGGACCAGGGAAAGTGGATGCACTTCTTTCCGGAAGGCTCCATGTGGTTTTATTACCCGGATATCCGCCCGTTAAAAAAGGCAGTCTTTAAGTACGCGGTGACATTTGACCGTCCGATTTTGCCGCTGACATTCTCTTTCCGCCCCCGAACAGGACTGTGGAAACTGCTGGGCAAGACCCCCTTGGTGGATTTGAATATCGAAGATCCTATCTATCACGATCGCCAGTTGCCAAAATTGGCGGCCGTCAAGAAGATGCAGAGCGATGCCTACCGCATTATGCAGCAGATGAACGGTATCTACCCCGGCGATCCCACCTACAACGAGGATTTGAACCTGGAAAATTATCAAAAGACAATGTAAGTTATAGAAATGTGTACCATTGCGGTCCACCATTTGGTGGGCCGCAATTTTTCTTGCAAAAACCGGCAAATTTTACTATAATCGTAGTTAAAGGATCAATATGAGGTGAATGTATGGAACAAAACATTTACGATGCTTATGTGCGACTGCTGGAACGGGAATTGGTACCGGCCATGGGATGTACCGAGCCGATTGCCGTTGCCTATGCAGCGGCTGTGGCTGCCAGAGAACTGGGCGTTCCAGCGGAAACGGTGGATATCTGTGTCAGTGTAAATATTATTAAGAATGTCAAAGGCGTCATCGTGCCCAACACCGGCGGACTTCACGGCTTGGAAGCAGCGGCGGCAGCAGGTATTGTGGCCGGTGACCCGGATCGGAAACTGCTGGTAATCAGTCAGGTGACCCAGCAGCAACAGAAGCAGATCGCGGAATATCTGCAACAGGCCGCTTTTACAGTACGGCAGTCGGAAACCGGGGCGTTGTTTGATATTTGTATCACTCTAACCGGCGGTGGACACCGGGCAGTTTGCCGTATTGCGGAAGAACACGCCAACATCGTTTGGATTCAGCGGGACGGAGAAACCGTCTACAGCCGCAATCTGGATAGCAAGTTCTCCGAGACAACGGCAGACAAAGATCTACTGACAGTGGAGCATATTGTGGAATTTGCCGACGTGTTGAATATTTCGGATGTGAAAGAGATCTTTGACCGGCAGATTTCCTGTAATATGGATATTGCGGAAGAGGGGTTGCGGAACAATTACGGCGCCAGAATCGGCCAGGTGCTGCTGAAAAGCCGGGAAAACGGTGTTATCACCCGGGCGAAAGCCTATGCGGCGGCAGCCTCGGATGCCCGGATGGGCGGCTGCGAAAAGCCGGTGATTATCAATTCTGGTTCCGGCAATCAGGGTATTACCGCCTCTGTTCCTGTGGTGATCTATGCCCGTGAATTGGGCGTTGCAGAAGATATGTTGTACCGCGGGCTGGCAGTATCCAATTTGGTAACACTGCACCTGAAATCGGGAATCGGAT
>JAFXBH010000123.1 GCA_017521875.1 Oscillospiraceae bacterium | reverse complement strand
TCACGACGCAGGTCACCTTCAACAGCATAGTTGCTTTCGATGGTCTCACGCAACAGTGCTTCCTGCTCTTCAGTCAGGTCCTTCACCCGGGTATCGGGGTTGATCTTAGCGATCTCAAGAACCTTTGCAGCGCGGGCAGGTCCAATGCCGTAAATATAAGTCAAAGCGATCTCAATTCGCTTTTCGCGGGGCAGGTCAATACCAGAAATACGTGCCATATTCTTTATTTGCCTCCTATTAGCCTTGTCTCTGCTTGTGCTTGGGGTTTTCGCAAATTACCATAACGCGACCCTTGCGCTTAATGACTTTGCACTTTTCGCACATGGGTTTAACGGACGGTCTTACTTTCATACTGTTTAACCTCCAATAGAGATAATCTCTTGTGTCTTACTTACTTCTCCAGGTGATCCGGCCGTGGGTCAGATCATAGGGAGACATTTGAACAGTTACCTTGTCACCGGGCAAGATTTTGATAAAATTCATACGAAGCTTGCCGGAAATGTGGGCCAAAATCACGTGTCCATTGCCAATATCCACATTGAACATCGCATTCGGCAGTGCATCGGTTACGATGCCTTCGATCTCAATTACGTCGTCCTTAGCCAAGTTGTTAACCTCCTCGGTCGATACTTTGCATTTGCCGGCTTACAGCCGGGAATCTTCGGCGACGGTGAGTATTTCCGGCTCCCCGTCGGTGATGAGTACAGTATTTTCATAGTGGGCGGAGAGTTTGCTGTCAGCGGTGACAGTGGTCCAGCCGTCTTTCAGAATCCGGACATCGTAAACGCCCTGATTCACCATCGGCTCAACTGCCAGCGTCATACCCGGCAACAATCTCGGTCCACGTCCGGGACTGCCGAAATTCGGCACTTCCGGTTCCTCATGGAGTCGTGCGCCAACGCCGTGACCTACGAATGCGCGCACAACCGAAAAACCGTTAGACTCCACATACGTCTGGATGGCGTGGGAGATATCGGACACTCTGTGTCCGCCGCGGGCGAAGCGCATGCCTTCAAAAAAACTTTGCTTCGTCACTTGGATCAGTCTTTCAGCCTCGGCACTGACAGTGCCGCAAGGGAAAGTGGCTGCGCAATCTCCATGAAATCCCTTGTAGCAAGCGCCAACGTCAACGGAGACGATGTCTCCTTCCTGCAGCAGGTATCCATCGGGAATGCCGTGGATCACCACAGAGTTAACGCTGATGCAACTGCTGGCGGGGAAGCCGTTGTAGTGCAGGAATGACGGTTTTGCACCCTGCCCCAGGATATACTCCCGAACGGCTCTGTCAATCGCTTTTGTGGATACGCCCGGTCTTACCATTTCCCCTGCCAAAGCACGGGCTGCCGCGGTAATTTTACAGGCCTGGCGCATCAGTAAAAGTTCTTGTTCATTCTTGATTGCTATCATGCCTCTACTCCCAAGGCTTTCAAGATATCCTGAAAAGCACCTTCGATGGATTGGTTGCCCTCCACAAACCGCAGTTTGTTTTGCGCAGCATAGTAATCCTTCAAGACCTCAGTGGATTGATGATACACTGCCAGACGGCTCTTCACCGTTTCCGGTGCGTCGTCTTTGCGAATGATCAGATTTTCTCCACACAGATCACAGGTGTTATCCTGTTTGGGAGGATTGGCGGTGATGTGATAACTGGCGCCGCACTTGGGGCAGACGCGCCGGCCGGTCATACGGCCTTCGATCACAGCATCATCAATTTCCAGAGAAACCACATGGTCCAACCGGATACCCATTGCATCCAGCGCCTTTGCCTGGGCCAGGGTGCGAGGCACCCCGTCCAGGATAAAGCCGTTTTTGCAATCGGGTTTGGAAGTACGCTCTGCCACAATGCCGAGGATCAACTCGTCAGAGACCAGGCGGCCTTCTTCCATGATCTGTTTCACTTGTTTGCCCAGTTCCGTGCCATTGGCCATGGCCTCTCTGAGCATATTACCGGTGGAAATCGTGGGAATCTGCAGTTTCTCTGCCAGCATTTCTGCCTGTGTTCCCTTACCCGCACCGGGGGCACCTAATAAAATCAGGTTCATTCCGTCGCCTCCGTATTAATCCAGGAAGCCCTTGTAGTGGCGCATCAGCATCTGTGCTTCCAGAGCCTTTACGGTCTCCAGTGCAACACCAACCACGATGATAATGGAGGTGCCGCCGATTGCCAGATTCTGCACATTGGGAACTACCTTACCGCCAATCAAAGGCAGCAGGGCCACAATTGCCAGATAAACTGCGCCGAAGATCACAATCTTACCGATGACCTTCTTAATGAAGTCAGCAGTGGGCTTGCCGGGACGGAAGCCGGGGATAAAGCCGCCGTTCTTCTTCAGGTTGTTGGAGATCTCCACGGGATCGTACTGAATGGTGGAGTAGAACCAACTAAAGAAGAAAATCAACAGGCCATAGAAAGCGATATACACCCAAGTATTGCTGGACCAGATGTTGTTGTACCACCAGTTCTTTTCACCGGCCTTACCAGCAAAAGTAGCGATGGTAGCAGGCAGAGAAGCGATGGACTGTGCAAAAATGATGGGCATAACGCCGGTCATAGCAACCTTAATAGGCAGGTTGGTGTTCTGACCGCCGTAGACCTTGCGGCCCACAACGCGCTTGGCGTACTGAATGGGAATGCGGCGCTCGGCATCGTTGATGAATACGATGAACACAACCAGCAGCAGCATAATTACGCCGATGATGGTGGCGATCCACCACTTCATACCGATCAGACGGCTAAAGGTGCCGGGCAGACCGGATACGATGTTGGCAAACAGGATCATGGAGATACCGTTGCCGATACCGAACTCGGTGATCTGCTCACCCATCCACATAACCAGAGTGGAACCGGCAGTAAAAGCCAGGATGATCACGACTGCAGGCAGGAAGCCCTTAGCAGTGATAATATCCAGACCGCTGGAAGCGTAGTTCCGCAGCATGGTGTAGTAAGCGAAGCCCAGAAGCAGGCCCAGCGCTACAGTGGAGTAACGGGTGATCTTCTCAATTTTCTTCTTACCAACTTCGCCCTCTTCCTTTGCCATACGCTCCAGAGCGGGAATAGCAATGGTCAGAAGTTGAATGATAATAGAAGCATTGATGTAGGGCTGAATACCCAATGCCAGAACGGAAGCCTGAGAGAAGGCAGAACCGGACATAGCATCGTACAAGCCCAGAATGGTGTTGGACAGAGTGCTGTCAAAGTAGGTTGCCAAGGTTGATGCGTCAATATAAGGAACGGGAATTACATTACCGATTCTGTAGATCAACAGCATCAGCATGGTGAAGATCAACTTCTTACGAAGTTCAGGAATTCCCCATGCGTTTTGCAATGTCTTAAACATCAAACCACCTCGGCCTTTCCGCCTGCCTGCTCAATTTTTTCCTTAGCAGACTCAGAGAAAGCCGCAGCCTTAACAGTCACCTTCTTGGTCAATGTGCCATTGGCCAAAACCT
>JAFXBH010000122.1 GCA_017521875.1 Oscillospiraceae bacterium | reverse complement strand
TTTCGGCAGCACCAGCACCACCAGCAAAAGCAGGGGCAGCAAAATAACGGCAGCCAAAACACGGGTCTTCAACATCAAGCACCTCCAAATCGACGATTCCGTCGGTGGTATTCCGCAATGGCACGATCCAGATCCTCGGGTCCGAAATCCGGCCACAAGATATCCATAAACACATACTCCGAGTAAGCAGACTGCCATAGCAGAAAATTGCTGGTTCGCAGTTCTCCGGAGGGTCGGATAATCAGTTCAGGGTCTGGAACATCTGCAGAATACAGATACCCGGCCAGCAGATCCTCCGTCAGATCTTCCGGTGCATAGCGGCCGTCCTTCACATCCTGCGCAAACCCACGGGCTGCCCGGACCAATTCATCCCGGCCACCGTAATTCAGGCAGAAGTTCACCTGCACATCGTAGTCTTTCGACCGGTTCTGCGCCTCTATACAGAGTTTTTGCAACTGAGGACTCAGTCGGGTCAAGTCTCCAAAGAAGCGAAAACGCACCCGGTTTTTCTCCATATCCCGAATGGCTTCATTCAGGTATGTGCCCAATAGACGCATAATGCCGCCAATCTCCTCCTGAGACCGTTTCCAGTTCTCCGTGGAAAACGCATAAACCGTCAGGTACTTCACACCCAAGGTACGGCAATAGTTGGCGATTTTACGAAAGGATTCCGCACCTGCGGCATGGCCGGCGCTACGGGGTAATCCTCTCTTCTTTGCCCATCGGCCGTTGCCATCCATAATAATAGCAATATGACACGGGACAGGCATTTTATTCTCCGATACAGAAGGTGTCATCACTGACTCCTTTCCAAAATAGTAGTGAATGGGGGTGCAAGCACCCCCAATAATCCTAAAAGTTAAATTGCCATCAATTCCTTTTCCTTCAGAGCCAGGGTATCGTCCACTTTCTTGATGAACTTATCCAGCAGGTCCTGCAGGTCTTTTTCGGCCTTCTTCTGGTCGTCTTCGGTAATCTCGGAATTCTTCTTCAGTTTCTTCACATAGTCCATACCGTCGCGACGGATGTTACGCATGGCCACCTTGGCATCTTCTGCGTATTTCTTCACTTGCTTGGTCAGTTCCTTACGGCGCTCCTCTGTCAGTTGAGGGAAGATCAAACGGATTACGCGGCCGTCATTTTGGGGATTAATACCCAAGTCACTGGACTGAATAGCCTTCTGAATGTCCTTCAGCAGTTGGGCATCCCAAGGCTGAACTACCAAAGTACGGGCATCGGCCACAGAAATGCTGGCAACACCGTTCAGAGGAGTCTCCTGTCCATAATATTCCACAGAGATACGATCTAAAACCTTGGGATTTGCGCGGCCTGCGCGGACGGCATCAAATTCCTCGGCCAGATGCGCCAAAGTCTTGTCCATCTTCTTGCTGTATTCGCTGAAATCTACATTCATTTCTTAGTCCTCCTTAACGATTGTTCCAATGGTCTCTCCGCTGATAACACGGAGAATATTTTCAGGGTCTTTCAGTGCAAAGCACACCAAAGTCATATGGTTGTCCATAGCCAAGGTCATGGCTGTGGTGTCGGTTGCTTTCAAATGGCGGGCCAAAACCTCATCATAAGTCAGCGTATCAAACTTAACGGCAGTGGGGTCTGTATTGGGGTCGGCAGAATAGATGCCGTCCACATTCTTGGCCATCAAGATTGCATCGGCTTCGATTTCCACGCCACGAAGCACTGCGCCGGTGTCTGTGGAGAAATAAGGATTGCCTGTGCCGGCTGCAAAGATAACCACTTTGCCTTCATTTAAGTAGCGGTCTGCCAAATCTCTTGTAAAGTATTCGCAGAACTTATTCATTTCCACAGCGCTGAGCACCCGGGCATCCAAACCCTGTTTTCCCAAAGCGTCCGCCACTGCGATAGCATTCATTACTGTGGCAAGCATACCCATTGCATCGCCGTGGGAGCGCTGCATCTTATCTGCGCCGTCTTTAACGCCACGCCAAAAGTTGCCGCCGCCAATCACCAATCCCATCTGGACACCGCGGTCCACGCATTCCTTGATGACACGGCATACAGAGTTGACGATTTCAAAATCCAGGCCTCTGTGCAGTTCTCCTGCCAACGCCTCTCCGCTGATCTTCAGCAAAACTCGCTTATACTTCATTTCAGGCAAACAAACCCACTCCTTCCCTTGTCTTTCTATTTTAATATAATTCAAGCAAATTGACAACATAAATTTATCATTTTTCCGAATTTGTTTTCAATATTTTCACATTTTTTACCTATTGAGAAATTTTTCTGGAAGAATTGCCGTTTCCCCACGGTTTGCGGTTGCAAATCCGGTAAGAATAGGTTATAATATTCCCAAATTTTCCATAAGAGAGGACGCTGACAAATGGCTGAAATCACAGAAAGCAAAAATTTCATCCATGCATTTATTGACGAGGATATCGCCGAGGGCGGTCGCTATGCCGGTAAGACTGTGCATACCCGTTTCCCGCCGGAACCTAACGGATATTTGCATATCGGTCACTGCAAGGCCCTGATCATCGACTTCGGCACCGCCGAGAAATACGGTGGTCTTTGTAATCTGCGTATGGACGACACCAATCCTACCAAGGAGGATGTGGAGTTTGTTGAGGCTATTAAGGAGGACATTCACTGGCTGGGATTTGACTGGGGCGATCGGTTCTACTACGGCTCTGACTACTTTGAGAAGGACTACGAATATGCCGTAGAACTGATCAAAAAAGGTCTTGCCTATGTATGTGAACTGACACCTGACGAATTCAAGGAAAACCGGGGTGACCTGAACACCCCCGCCACCTCCCCCTACCGGGACAGACCGATAGAAGAAAGCCTGGATCTGTTTGCCCGTATGCGAGCCGGTGAATTTGAGGATAACCGCTACACTCTGCGTGCTAAGATTGATCTTGCTTCCGGTAACTTCAATATGCGTGACCCGGTCATCTATCGGATTCGACATATGCACCATCACCGTCAGGGTGACAAGTGGTGCATCTATCCCATGTACGATTTTGCCCACCCCATTCAGGACGCATTGGAAGGCATCACCCACTCTCTGTGTTCTTTGGAATTTGAAAACCACAGACCCCTGTATAACTGGGTTGTGGAGAATGTTTCCGTACCCCACCACCCCCGGCAGATCGAATTTGCCCGGTTGGGCATCGACCACACCGTGCTTTCCAAGCGGAAACTCCGCCAGTTGGTAGAGGAAGGCCGGGTTTCCGGTTGGGATGATCCCCGTATGCCCACCCTCTGCGGTCTTCGCCGTCGGGGATATACCCCCGCTTCTATCCGCAATTTCTGTGATCGGGTAGGTGTGGCGAAATCCCCCAACACCATTGAATTTGCCTTCCTGGAGCATTGTCTGCGGGAAGATCTGAACGAAATCGCTCAGCGGGTTATGGCAGTTATCAAACCTATCAAACTGACCATCACCAATTATCCGGAAGGTCAGAGTGAAGAATTTGAAATTGAGAACAATCCCAACAAGCCGGAAGACGGTACCCGGAAAGTCTCCTTCTCCCGGAATCTGTGGATTGAGGCCGACGATTTCCTGAAGGAGCCTGTTCCCAAGTACAAGCGTCTGTATCCCGAAGGACCGGAATGCCGGCTGAAGGGTGCTTATGTGATCCAATGCACCGGTTGTGTGACCGACGAAAACGGCAATGTTATCGAAGTGCTGGCCACCTACGATCCCGACTCCAAGGGTGGTGATCCCGCTGATGGACGGAAGATCAAGGGCGCAACCATTCACTGGGTGGACGCTGAGACCTGCTGCGATGCAGAGGTCCGTCAGTACAGCAATCTGTTTGACGACGCTGATCCTGATGCTTCCGGTAAAGATTTCCTGTCCTGCCTGAACCCCAACTCTCTGGAAGTACTCACCGGATGTAAATTGGAAGCCAGTTTGGCCAACGCCAAAGCCCCTGCCTCCTATCAGTTCATGCGGTTGGGTTACTTCTGCCCCGACTCCAAGGATTCCTCCCCGGATCACTTGGTATTTAACCGCTCCGTCAGTCTGAAAGACAGTTTCAAGCCTACAAAATAACAGTTTCGCCCCGGACAAGTCGTCCGGGGCGTTCTTTTTACGCACAACTGGTTTGTCGGAGCAATTCTTTCCGCAGTTTCAGCATAATCCGCTTTTCCAATCGGGATATATAAGATTGGGAGATCCCCATATACTGAGCCACTTCCTTTTGGGTCAGTTCCTGGTGACCATAGAGGCCAAAACGCATCACGATGATCTCCCGTTCCCGGGGCGGCAGGTCTTTCACCGCCTGCCGCAGTACACACAAATCCACATCATCCTCCAAAGGTCTGAGAATCATATCCTCATCTGTACCCAAAATATCGGATAGAAGCAATTCATTACCGTCATAGTCCATATTGATTGGCTCATCTAAGGATACCTCTGATTTTTGAGAGGATATTTTACGGATATGCATCAGAATTTCGTTTTCAATGCAACGGGAAGCATAGGTTGCAAGTTTAATATTCTTGTCCCTGCGATATGTGCTGATGGCCTTAATCAGGCCAATAGTGCCAATAGAGATCAAATCTTCCAGATTGACTCCGGTGTTTTCAAATCGCCGGGCAATAAACACCACCAATCGCAGGTTATGTTCGATCAGTTGCCCCTTCGCCTCTTCATCCCCCTCTTCCAAGGCCGCCAGCGCTATCTGCTCGTCCTCTCCTTTTAAGGGGGGCGGTAAGACATCGGCGCCACCGATGTAGTACACACATCTTTGGGACAATAGCCCTAATTTTGTCAATAAAACCAGTATTTTCCCTTTCATACAAGTCCTCCTGTCAACGCTTGATATGTTCCCTCTGCACTCAGCCCCTCCGGTGCAAATGCTACCAAGGTGCTGCCCTGCCATTGACCAATCTTTACATCCTGCAGCCGTAGGGCCAGTAAGAAACTGCATTTATCGATACTGCGGTATGGAATCAGTCGCAAACCTGGCAGTATACCCACAGATTCTACCGGGTTCTGCAGTTGCTGCTTGGTAAGCCCCAGCAGTTCTCCAGCCACATCTGCGCCCACCACCAGCACCTGCCGCCCTGTGATTGGATCCCGGAGAGTATTGCCTGTGTCCTGTAAGGCAGTCAGTTGCATATGTTTTTGTCCGTAGTTCAGTTCTACCGGAACATATGCGGTTCGCACAGAATGGCCGGCAAAGCGAAAGCAGCAAAGCCAGCAAATCAGGCCCGCTCCACAGATCACTCCTAAAATGCCGCCACTGTCCACACCCAGAACCACCCCGCCCAAAGCCAGGGACAAAAAGGAGAATATCAGGCCTCTACGCAAGCCGCTTACAGACAGTCCGTAGGCAATCAACGCCACAAGGGCAAGACATATAAGCCGCCACAGGATATTTCCCAGGAAATAAAACCCCGGCATCATGCAGACACCGGCGTAAATACTCCCCAGGCCGCTGCCCAATGCTATTCGCCATATACAAACCGGGCAGCCGCAGAATCGGCCAGCGCCTATCAATAACAGGAAATTCACCAAAAAATTCAGCAGCATAACACCCTCTATTGGAACTGTCATAGATGCACCTCCTATCCGTGCACTCAGTATACCTTGCACCAGCAAAAAATCCAGTCGGTTGGAGTGGCAGGTTCCTCTACACATTCCCCCTCTCCCCTGTGGATTTCTACCGACAGATAGAGTAAATCAAAAAAAGCGGCAGCCGATTGTCTCGGCTGCCGTTTCATTCTGTCGAGATATTCTTTTGGATGGAGCGAATATTTTTCTCCGCCTTAAACCGGGGGGTCATCAGTTCATGTCCGCAACCCAGGCACTTCAGTCGAAAGTCTGCCCCGGTACGCAGTACTTTCCACTGCTTCTCCCCACAGGGATGTGCCTTTTTCATTGTCAGGATATCTCCTACCTGCACATCCATATTACTCCCCCTTTATGGCTGCCCAATACTGCTTGGCCGCCTGTTCCAACTTATTCTCTCCATAGGTATAGTACTTTGTGCCTACCAGTTCGTCCGGCAGGTACTGCTGCTTTACCCAACTGTTGGGATAGGCGTGGGGGTAACAGTAGCCTTGCTCCCGCTCCATAGTATAAGTGTCTGCATGCATATTCTGCAGGTGGCGGGGGAAGTCAAAACTTTTCCCTTTCCGGACATCGGCCAGCGCGCTGTCCAGCGCTACATGGCCGGTATTGGACTTGGGGCTGGTAGCCATCAACACTGCTGCATCTCCCAAAGGAATCCGGGCCTCCGGCATACCCAACATCAAAGCCATATCCACGCAGGATTTGACGATGGGTATGATCATAGGATAGGCCAAGCCGATATCCTCCGCAGCAATCACCATCAACCGACGGCAGGCAGACTGCATCTGCCCTACCTCCAGGAGTCTTGCCAGATAGTGGCAAGCAGCGTCCGGGTCAGAGCCTCGAATGGATTTCTGCAATGCAGAGAGCAGGTCATAGTGGTTATCTCCGTCTCTGTCGGCCCGCATTGCGCTCTTTTGGGTCACCACCTTTGCATCTTCCAGTGTCAGATGCAGGGTATCCCCCTGGGGAACGCCGGCGGAAAACAACACTTCAATGGCATTCAGCGCTTTCCGCAGATCACCGCCGCAGGCTGCAGAAATATACTCCAGCGTACCCTCTTCGCAGTTGGCTTTCAACGCCGTTCTCTTCTCCAGATGCTCTACTGCCCGCTTCACCGCTTGCAACACTGCCTGGGGAGACAGTTGCTTAAACTCAAACACCGTGGAACGGCTTAAAATTGCATTGAATACATAGAAATAGGGATTCTCTGTGGTGGATGCAATCAGGGTAATCTTACCGTTTTCAATGTACTCCAATAAGGATTGCTGCTGTTTTTTATTAAAGGACTGGATTTCGTCCAAATATAGCAGCGCCCCGTTGGGAGCCATAAAGGTATCCAGTTCTGCCACAATGTTTTTGATATCCGCAGTGGATGCGGTCGTGGCATTCAGTTGGTAGAGTGTTCGGTTGGTCTGCTTGGCGATAATGTTGGCAACGGTGGTTTTTCCCGTGCCACTGGGGCCATAGAAGATCATATTGGGTATATGACCTGCGTCAATCAAGCGGCGCAGCACCGCTCCTTCCCCCAAAATATGTTCCTGACCGTAGACTTCATCCAAAGTCTCCGGCCGCAACAAGTCTGCCAAAGGCTGATACATAGGCCGCTCCTTTCTGTTAAAATGTTGCTACATCCGGTACTGCCGGCTCTGCCGGCTCTACCTTGATAGCGGTCAGCACAGGGCCCAATTCTCCCTGGTATAAAACATGTTTTTCCGCCTGAATTGTGGCAGTTAGCGCCACCCAGGAGCGGGGCTCTAAGGATTTAGCGCCCTCATAACGGCAAGGCACGCCGCAGAACTGAATGTCATCCTCGCAGCAAGTCATTACAAACCGGCCGGGGGCGAACATACCGTTTTTATCTCTGCGAAGCATTGCAACCTGTCCCTTAAAACTTACCGTCTTGCCGTGGTATTTCTGGGGCTCTTCCGTAACATCCCGATACCACAGCGCATAATCCTGATCGTTAACCAGAATCACCGGTGCATTGATATCAAAAGGCAGCGGATCTTCGATATCGTCAAAAGATGTGGTGCCATCGGTATAATCATAAAGAATGTCCATTCTTCTGTTTGCCGCCCGTACCAATTTATGCAAGGGCATCACATCCTGACCGGGCGTCAGGCGGTTGAATACCACCATTTGTCCACCCACCAGTTTGTCCATCACAAGATTCCGCATATTGGCGTTGTAGGCCATAATGGTGGTGGAATCGGCAAACATCACTTCCTGCGCAACGGCCCATTCCTCAGGGAAACGGCTGTACAGGTCACCCACCATACACATACCGTTCAGTTCTGCAACCACTCGCTGGGCTTTATGTTTCTTGGCCAGTTCTCGCATCTGCTTGGTAGTGACCGTCTGCTGGTCTACCACTTCCAAATATACATTGGGATAAGGATAGGTGGAGAAATCATATTCTTCCTCCCCTTCTTCACACACCAGCAGCAATGTGCGTTCACCGGCATTAAATCGAGGGTCTTCCAGAGTCTCCTGGATAAATTTTGTCTTACCGTAATACAGGAATCCCGTAAACACATAGACTGGAATCTGTACCATATTACACTCCAAACAGTTCTGCAATCTCGGATTCTTTCAATTCTGCGCCAATGACACACAGTTTGCCTGTAATAGCGGCTGCACCGGTGCGGAGATTGATCTCTCCGGGGACATAGTCAAAATGAATCCAGTTGCCATCCTCTGCTGCCACGATACCTTTGGCTCGTAGGACAACGCCGCAAGCACCGCTATCCAAAGTTTCCAGAGCATTGCGGATCGTATCCATAGTGAATTTCTTATGGGTCTCTACGCCCCAGGACTGGAACACCTCGTCTGCGTGGTGATCGTGATGATCGTGGTCATGGCCGCAGGAGCAGTGTTCATCATGGTCATGGTGGTGATGCTCATCGTGGTGGCCGCAGCAGTGATGCTCCTCGTGGTCGTGGTGGTGATGCTCACCGTGGTGGCCACAACAGTGGTGTTCCTCGTGGTCGTGGTGATGATGCTCATCGTGGTGGCCGCAGCAGTGGTGTTCCTCGTGGTCGTGGTGGTGATGCTCATCGTGGTGGCCACAGCAGTGGTGCTCCTCGTGGTCGTGGTGGTGATGTTCACCGTGGTCATGACCGCAGCAACAATGTTCCCCGTGGTGATGGTGGAGTTCCTTCTCCAGTTCTGCCAAATCAGCAGATACCTTTGCATCACCCTGCATTGCTTCCATCAGTTGATTGCCGGTGAGTTGATCCCAGGGGGTGGTAACAATGGTGGCACTGGCATTATGTTCCCGGAGCAATTCTACTGCCGCATCCAGTTTCTGCTGGGCAACGGCATCTGTGCGGGACAAAATAATTGTAGATGCGGTTTCAATCTGATTATTATAGAACTCACCGAAGTTCTTCATATAGACCTTTACCTTGCTGGCATCTGCAACAGCAACGGTACAATCCAGCACCACATTTTCATCGGCAACTTTCTGCACCGCTGCAATCACATCGGACAGTTTGCCCACACCGGAGGGTTCAATTACGATCCGGTCAGGAGCGTAATCTGCAATTACTTGCGTCAGGGCTTTGCCAAAATCTCCAACCAGACTGCAGCAAATGCAGCCGGAGTTCATCTCAGTGATGTTAACACCTGCGTCCTGCAAAAAACCACCGTCAATGCCGATCTCGCCAAATTCGTTTTCAATCAGCACCAGTTTCTGACCTGCGTAACATTCAGAGATCATTTTCTTGATCAAGGTAGTCTTACCTGCACCCAAAAATCCAGAGTATATATCAATTTTTGTCATATGTCTTCACGCTTTCCTTGTTATCATTTTTCAATGTACAGGCATATCTGTACAGTATAACTATACCACATCATTCCAAAAAAATCCATTAAAATCTACCTTTTTATAAGAAAAACCGGGCGGTACTTTCGCGCCGCCCGGTTGCTTAGAAACAAAACACATTAATATACTTCGATTTCGTAGAGTTCTACAAATTTGCTCTTAAATTCCAGACGCAGAGCCTCGGGGCAAATGGCATCCTTCAGCAGGAAGGTTGTGGCAAATTCCTCGGTGCGCATATCTGCAATCTCAGGAACACTGAGTTCGCCGTTATTTCTCACCTTGATTTCCATATCCGCAACATAACGACCACGGACAACAACCTTATTAAATGTGGGATGTACATCGGTAAACTTCAGTTCCAGGAACGATCCTTCCCCGTTGGTCAGTGTAATGCCCAAGTTGTCCTCAACGCCGTCAAAGAGTTTGTCAACCCAGCCAAATGCGTAAACACCGGCAGAGGGGATAATCTCCATATCCCATCTTCTCTCGAACAACAGGCTGGGGCTGCTCTTTCTCTTGTTCTCCAGTTTCTCCACCAAAGCCAATGCTTCTTCAAAGGTGGGAAGACCGGCATCTCTTACCTTAGAAGTACCAATCACTACCTCCAACGGCTTCAGTTCGAAGGTATTGCCGGTAATCTGATTGCCGCGACGGAAATTATACCAAGTGCCGCTGATGCCGTCCAGGGTTACCTTCTGAGATTCATTGGTGGTATTCACCAGAACGAACATCTTCTCATCGCCCAATTCATACAGAGCAGCCTCAAAAATCTCATTTCTCAGCAGTACAGTACGCTTTGCGTGGAGAATCAGGTCTTCCAGTGCTTCAAGGCTAGAGAACACGTATCGTGCGCCTTCATAAATAGATGCCCGGTCATTGATATCGTGGTAAGCATAGGGCCACAAGGTCTTAACGCCGTGAACCATGGCTGCCCATGTATGGCAGATATATTCCTCAAAGGTAGGATACGGATTTTTTCTTTCCCGCAAAGCACCAAAGCAAGTAGGCAAGAAACCGATACACTTATCAGATCTGTTCAGATTGGCAATATCATCTACAAATTTGCCCACGGAGTTAATGGGACGGATATAGACACGGTTGCCATTCTTGTCCGTACTGGGATTGATGTAGGGGTGGGTCTCAAACCAGTCGGCGGCATCCACATACACATCCGCAGCGCGGGAGGCCATCATAACAGCATGATAGGGATCCACATCTGTGATATAGTCATAAATATATTTCAGATAAATGGGAGATACATACCGGCATTCCGGTTCATCGCAGATATAGTAATAGGCAAAATCGCGGTTCCGGTTTGCCTCTACTACCTTTCTGACGTGTTCCATCATCTGATCGCTGGGTCTGGCATCCAGAGTAGCCTCGCCGCCCATAGATTCAGAGCCGGGGATCACACGGGCGGCTTCCAACGTGCCGTCCTGTTGGCAAATATCAAGCGTTTGATGCAGGTCGTCTGCATCATATCTGCGTTGGAATGCTTCACCGCCAAACCAGTGATCACCGTACAGGTTACGGCGTAAGACCGGTTTGCCGTTTACGATCAGCTTGCCCTCGGAGATCCATGTCATCATATGATCAGAAGGGGGAAGATTGCGAATCTTAATTACGACTTCGTTTTCTGCGGTGGTAGCAGTCAGGAATGCATCGCCCTTTTCAAAGTTGGGGGTGGCAAATACGAAACTGCCATCCTCGTTGGGGGTGATCACCTGGGTCTCAATGCCGGGGCCTTCCAGTTTCAAGGTAACGGGCAGGGCGGCCTTTACTTTACCTTCGATACTGGTGCAATCCTGGCCGGGATAAAAATTGGCACGGTATTCCGGCTTGGTGAAGGAAAGCACGATGGGCTCGTAAGAAACCGTTACAGGATAGTACCGCTTAAACTCCACATTGTCCTCTGCCCGGGTCAGGGATACCATTACTTTGTAGCGGGTAAGGTTTTCGAAATGGCAAGGAACGGTGAATGTATTCAAGCCCTTATTGAGCATAACGGTAGCGGTATCTGCGTAATCAGAGTTGAACTCATATTCTCCGCCGTATGCTACTTTCACCTGCACATGGAGAAGACCGTAATAGCCATCTTCCTTCTCCTGGATAATCTCAGCAGTAACCTGAGAAATGTTCAATTCATTCTTGGGGGAACGAATGGGGAAACCGTCCAAAGAATTGAATTTGGTCGGAAACAGGAAACCATCCTCCAGATAACTCCAACTACTCAGATATATACCATTCCGCGCATCTCTATGGCGCCGCGCCACATTGACCAGCCACTCTGTACTCCAACGCTCCTGTGCAGTCATATAGAACGCAGTCAGAGGCAGTTCCACCTCAGCAGTCCAATAGTCTTCACCAATGTGTGTGGCATAATTCCACTCAGGCTCATAGGGATCAGGGGTGATATTGCCACCCTCTTCATAATACTTGGTGATTTTAATGTTCTTGGGAGATACATAGAACTGATAGAAGTCATAGGGATTTCCAGTGGCAGAGAAAAACAACTCCACACCTTCTGCAGCCCAAGCATCGCACTTTCTTTCCATGGCGGCTTTCATGTCATTCATGGCACAATACACGCCAACATAAATACAGTCTTCGCAGGGAATAATCTTGAAAAATGTCTGTTCTTCCGTAAGCAGTTGACCGTCAATTTTTACTTCCTTAAACCCAGTATACTCCTCAACCTCATTCCATACCGGTTCGTCCATACGGCCATCTAATTTGATACAATCCGAGGGAAATAGTTTCTTCTCCATTTTTTCTCCTTTCCAATATCCTTATATAAGGATATTCGGTTGCACAGTTCAGTCTTGTCTTTTTCTTTGAAAGCGACTTCTGCAAGGCGCAACACTCTTGATTTATCAACGTTTTTCCGTTTTTTTAAGGTGAATTTTTCAAATTCACTTATGGTCATTATATCAAACCAAGCAGGAATTGCAATGGTCTTTTTTGTAAAAAAACGCCTGATTTTTTTGTGAAAAATTACCTAAAATTTAACAACCGAAAGTGTCTTCTTTTGATCTTAGAAAAGGTGAAAAATCGGGTGGCAAATGCCACCCGATTTCACTCCAAAACTTGTCAATTAGAACACTTCAATTTCGTAGAGTTCTACTTTTTCTGCCTTAAACACAAGCCGTAGGGCATCAGGGCAGATTCGGTCTTTCAGCAGGAATGTGGTAGAGAATTCTTCTGTCTTGACCTCGACTATTTCAGGCATACTTAATTCACCGTTGTTTCTCACCCAAATTTCCATATCTGCAACATTATAGCCACTGATAAGAACCTTATTGAAGTGGGGTTGTACTTTGGTCAGGTTCAATTCCAGATATTTCTCACCGGGAATTTTATTCATCCAGGCATAATTGTCCCGAACGCCGTCAAACAGTCTTCTGTTCCATGTTGTTTCCCATATGCTGAGAGCGCTGGGATACTGGGAAATTTCCAAATCATCGAATCTCTCAAACAACAAACTACGATTCTGTTTTCTTTCACTCTCTGCCTTTTCCACTACTGCAAGTGCCTCGTCGAAGGTAGAAAGGCCTTCGTCCTTGACGGCAGTAGTGCCGATCAGCACCTCCAGCGGCTTCAGCGCAAAGGTATTGCCAGTAATCTGACTGTTCATGCGGAATCCGTACCATGTTCCGCTGATGCCATCCAATGTTACCTGTTGCGGATCATTGGTCATGTTACACAGGGCAAACATCTTCTCATCGCCTAACTCAAACAGAACAGCGTTAATCTTATCATCTCTTTGCAGGATGGTGCGCTTGCCGTGGAGAAGCAAGTCTTCCAAAGCCTCCACACTGGCAAAAACATACCGTGCGCCTTCGTAAATAGATGCCCGGTCGTTAATATCATGATAGGCATAGGGCATCAGCGTTTTACTGCCGTGGAGCAGGCCAACCCAAGTATGGCAGATGTATTCCTCGAATGTGGGATAGGGATCTTTTCTTCCCGGCAAACCGGCAAAGCAGGTCGTGCAAAGGCCGATACACTTATCCGGTCTGTTCAAATTAACAATATCGTCCACGAATTTACCCACAGAGGAGATAGGACGAATATAGACACGTTTGCCATTCTTATCCGTGCAGGGATTGATGTAGGGATGAGTTTCAAACCAGTCAGCAGAATCCACAAACACATCCGCGGCTCTGGTGGCTATCATCACAACATGGTAGGGGTCCAGTTCCTTAATAAAATCATAGATGTATTTCAAGTAAACGGGAGATACATAACGGCACTCCGGTTCATCGCTGATATAGTAGTATGCAAAATCATTGTCTCGATTGCGCTCAATTACGCCAGCCACAATTTCATACATTTTATCGCTGGGTCTGGCATCCAAAGTGGCCTCACCACCCATATTTTCAGAGCCGCGAATCACACGACCTGCTGCCAAAGGCTCATTCTGCATATCCATACTGGGTGTCAGATGCATGTTATCTGCACGGAATCTCCGGTCAAAGGCTTCGCCGCCCATCCAGTATTCACCGGCAATATTCCGGCGCATCACCGCTTTTCCGTCTACAATCAGGTTGCCCCCGGAAATCCAAGTCATCATATGCTCAGAGGGCGGCAGATTACGGATCTTCTTTACAATTTCTTTTTCTGCGGTGGTGGCAGTCAGGAATGCATCACCTATTTCAAAATTGGGAGTAGTAAACGCGAAATTGCCGTCTGCGTCGGGTGTAATCACCTGCGTCTCAATGCCAGGGCCTTCCAATTTCAAGGTAACAGGCAATGCTGCCTTCACTTTACCTTCGATGCTGGTTGTATCCTGACCGGGATAGAAATTGGCCCGATATTCCGGTTTTGTAAAGGAAATCGCAATTGGCTCATAAGAAACTGTTACCGGATAATACCGCTTGAATTCCACATTGTCCTCTAAACGAGTCAAGGAAACAGACACAGTGTGCCGGATAAGATTTTTAAAGCGGCAGGGAACAGAGAAGGTATTCATACCCTTATTCAGTACCACAGTTGTGCTGTCTGCGTAATCGGATGCAAACACATACTCTCCACCATATGCCGCCTTAACCTGGACATTCAAAAGGCCGTAATAGCCATCTTCTTTCTCCTTGGTGATTTCAGCAGTAACCTGAGAAATGCACAATTCATCCTTGGGAGAACGAATGGGGAACCCATCCATAGAATTGAACTTATCCGGACATAGGAAACCCTGCTCCAAACGGCTCCAACTACTGCCATAAATAGCATCCTTAGCATCTCTGTGGCGACGACCTACATTGACCAGCCACTTGGAACTCCAACGTTCCTGGGGAGTCATATAGAATGCTGTGAAAGGAATCTCCACCTCGGCAGACCAATAGTCCTCGCCAACATAAGTAGCATAATTCCACTCCGGTCCATAAGGGTCAGGCTTAATGTTGCCGCCTTCTTCGTAATACAGCGTGATTTTGATATTGTTGGGAGATACATAGAACTGATAGAAATCATAGGAATTTCCGGAGACAGAGAAAAACAGTTCTGCGCCCTCTGCATTCCAAGCATCTCGTTTCACTTCCACCAAACGCTTAGTATCTAGTTCCATGCATTTAAGTCCAACATATATACGGTCTTCGCAAGGAATGATTTTGAAGAAAGTCTGCTCCTCTGTAAGAACCTCACCGTCAATTTTCACTCTTCTGAAACCGGTATGCTCCTCCACTTGACTCCATACCACTTCATCCATACGACCATCTAATTTGATACAATCCGAGGGAAATAGTTTCTTCTCCATTTTTACTCCTTTCCAATATCCTTTTTTCCAGAATACTGCTGTTACTTGCCTTAATCACAGACTACACTCTTGGAAGCCCCTTTCGTAAGGCACAAAACTCTTGATTTTTCAATGGTTTTACCATTTTTCATGCAGGAATCTATTAGATTTGCTTATGCTCATTATAACAAATAAAGGGAGAATTTCAATAGACTAATCTGTTAAAAGTATATATTTTTTGCCTTGCACTGCCTCTAAAATATGAAATAGGCACAAAATAGGATTGGATATTATTTTGATTTTCATTGTAAAATACAGAAATCAGGGCGATTGCAATACGCAACCGCCCTGATGCTTTACAGGATTATTACTCTTCTAAATTATTTTGCGTACAAGTTGTTGTATGTGGCAATCCAACTGTTCTGTGCTGCAGCAATGTGAGGAATAGAAGATGCAGGAGGCATTGTATCAAATTCTTCACCGTAGCCAGTCTTGTTGAGGTACTTTCTGTTCAGCTTGCCCTCGGCTGCAAACAGGTCTTCCACGATCTTAACATAGGTCTCGTGATCCCAGTCTTCGATCTCAGCGAAGGCTGCTCTTCTGTCCTCAAGGATCAGTTCGAACTGCTCTTTCCAAGCAGCGCTGTATTCAGAAGCGCCACGGATGCCTTCGTAGGAGTTCTCGTACAGACCAACACTAAAGTCGGAGATGTAACGGATACCAACCTTCAGCATATAACTCATCAGAGAGAGAACTGCTTCAGGTTCGTCGCAAGAAGACATAATGGACATAGTCTGCTCGGACCAAATATTCCAACGGGAGGAATCTTCGCTGGAGAATACGGGCAGAGGAACAACTTCCACAACATCACCATTGGCGATGGTCTGATACAGGTGTTCGAAGTTATACCATTCGCAGTCGCCAACATAAGATGCAACCATAGGAGGTGTAGCAGTCAGAACATACTTATCAATGGGACCAGCATTCATCAAGGTCTCGGTTTTTGCACGGTATGAGATTTCAACAAATCTTTTAAAGTATTCAGAAGTGCCAATGAGGCCGGTCAACTTGCCGTCGTCGCCTTCGACCAGTTCATAGGGAACGCCCATCCAGCCCAAAGAGCCGGATCCGTAGGTGTCGTCCTTATCGATCTTACCGTTGCCGTCCTTATCTTTGGTAACTTCGGTCAAACACTGTTCGCAAGTGTCGTAAGTCCAGTTGCCTTCCAGATAGTAGTCCTTAGGAGACTTAATGCCATAGTTCTCGAACATAGTTCTGTTGTAGTAGAACAGACAGTTGCCGGACCAAGGCAGAACCAGACCATGGCTCTCGCCCTTGTAGTTCATCATATCCAGGTATGTTGTGCCGCAAATTGCAGAAAGTTGATCATACTCTTCCTGGGTAAATGCTCTGGTAATACCCAGATTGGATGCGCCGGGGATGCTCATATTGAACAGCAGCAGGTCGGGCTTTTCACCACTTTTGATAGCGGCCAAAATGGTATTGGCATCATAGTCGCCATCGTATGTAACGGTTACATCATTCAGATAGGCCCACTCGTCAATGGCTGCACGCATCATCCACAAGAAACTGCCCTTGCCCATATTTTCAATGTCATCAAAAACAACACTGGAAATGCCATAGAACTGCAGTTCTTTGCCGCCGAATTTCTCGGGGTTAATGAACTCGTCATTGCTATTGGGAATGGTTTCTGGGGGTGTGTCATCGCCATTGCCTTCACCGGAATTTCCGCCGGGCTGAATGGGAGCGGGGGTAACAGCAGAGATATCATCGCGAATGGGGGTGGTTTCTCTGGTTCCTTCGGGCTCGGTATTGCCATCAGTGGGGTCCGTTGTATTAGGCTTCTTGCCGCATGCTACAAGAGTAAACACCATACAAAGAACCAAAAGAAGGGCTATCAGTTTTTTCATAGTTATTCTCCTTTTCTTTTATAGTTTTACCATTATCTATTATAGCAAACAAAATGGAATTTGCAATACAAAATTTATAACTTTTATATAATTTAAGAACTTTTTATTTTAAATTTTGAGCAAATTGCCGAGTGCTTCTCCTAAGTTTGGTGTTTCTAAGAATCGCACCGTCTTGCTATAATTATCCCTTACTGCCGGAACGGTCCATACATTCCACAAAGAACTTCTGGCAGCAAATGAACACAATAATTAAAGGCATGACCGCCATCACAAGGATGGAGTAGTATTCTACCTGCATGGCCATTGCGGAAACATGGTGAGCACCATGTTGCAATGTGATCAGTTTTTCCACTTCCACCATAATCGGTGTGCCCATCTTCAGGTTAGACAAGCCAGAAACCAGCGAGTCATTCCAGTAGTAGATAACAGACAACAGGAGTGTTGTTACCAACACAGGAACAATGTTAGGAAGCATAACTTTCCAGTAAATCTTGAAGGGATTGCATCCATCCAGTTTTGCCGCTTCTTCCAAATCCCGGGGCATACCTGCAAAAAATTGTCTAAACAGGAAGATGAAAATGCCGGACTTAAGTCCTACGCCAAACAGCGCCGGGACCAGGAAACTACCCAGGTTCGGCAGCAAATTAACGGTAAAGGTTTCTCCTGTAAACAGTCCAATCAATTTGCCAATTCCAAAGATGTCAAACCAGCGATAGTAGTAGGTCAGCGGGATTTGTGCAGTTTGAATAGGCATAATGATCGTAAACAAAACTGCAGCGTATACCAAGCCGTTACCCTTAAACTTATATCTACCCAAGCCATATCCAACTAAGGAACATATAAAAACAGATATAATCGTACTGGGAATAGTTATTGCCAGTGTTACTTTTGCATGCTTAAAATAATCGAAATAGGACTGAACATTTTTATAGTTCTCAAATGTGGGTGTTGGCGGTATAAAGCCATGGTTACCAGAAAAATAGTCTTCCGCAGTGGTCAAAGATGTAGATATCATCCGAATAATTGGGAAAATTGCAATGTAACTGATACCAACCAAAAGAGCATACCGGAACAATTTATAAACGAAGGAAAAAATAGACTCAAGAGCACTTTTACTAATTAACGGGCTACGTTCCATAGTCTCATTCCTCCTTAATCCATAGTGATGATCTTTCTGGAAACAACTGCATTTACAAGAATAACAATTGCAAAGATCAATACTGAATACGCCCAGCTCATAGCACAGGCATAACCCAAATTGCCGATCATTCTCTCGTCAATCAACATAACCACAGGGTTTGTACTTGCATTGAAATAATCGATTATCGAATAGATCAAACACAGCAAAATGCTGGGGGACAAAAGTGGGAAAGTAATCTTCCAGAATGTTTCCCACTTGGTTGCACCTTCCATTTTGGCAACTTCATATAAATGACTGGGAATAGCTTGCAGGCCAATGATAAAGATGATGATCTGCAATGCAGTACTCCACATCAGATTGAACAGTGTGCCTGCATAGACCGTAAATTTCTCAATCAACGGCGTCAGGATACCAAAACTGGAGATGATCTCTTGTACAAATCCGCTCATTTCACCGGACATCGTCACAAATGCGTTGCTGGTCTCAGCCATTTCGTTGGAGCCACCCAGTTTGGAGAATGCGTCCAAAATGGGGGCTGCACCAAAGATCATCGGCAGGAACAGGCAAGTACGGAACAACAGACGACCGGGGAACTTATCCACCAGCAGAACAGCCAAGAACATACTGATAAACATGATAACCAGAATCTTAATCAGCATCTCACCGGACATGGTAAGCAGATCCTTGATAAAATCTATATCCGTGGTGAACATATAGTTCCAGTTGTAAAACCCAATGGGTTTCTGGATTAAACCTTCAGAACCAACTGTAATCTCATAGAAAGAATAATTAAGGGATTCCAACAACGGCTTAAAGAACAGCCATATAAACCCAATAATGAACGGGAGAACAAACAGCAACCCTGTCTTATCGGTCTGCGTCAACAATGTAAATTTTTTTCTTTTCTTCATTTTGCGCCTCCCGGAAGAACGAGGTAATTTCTTGCCTCAATTGCTTCTCCATTGTAAGTGTAAGTTTCATTGCTGTAGTTAACAACCAACGCTCCGGTTTCATAAACCGTCAGTGTTACGTTATCTTCCAAAAACTCATGGTGAACAATATCCTGGCCGGCAAACTGCGCTGCAGCCTTTTGCATCTCCAGATATTTTTCAATCAGAACATCTTTCCAGAACTCGTAGGAATATGAAACCATTGTATTGTAGTCTGTACCAACCAGTTCAGAAACATCGCCGTACATCAGGTTGAATTTCAAACTACTGCCGGTCTCCATCGCTTTCAAGAAAGCATACTCGTAGTCAACAGTGGTATTGATACCGCCGGATGTCAGCACAGTATTGCCTTGGAATACCAACTGATAGAACGGAACGCTTCTGTTTTGCATATCATAATTACTATGACTATCTGCCAGGTCTGTAATGACATCCGCATAGGCAGTGGTGTAAACATTACCACCGTGTACCATCAAAAGGTTGGCATCATCACGCACATTTTTCAGCGCTTGATTCCATTGCTTCAAAGCACTGTTTCTGGAGAAATAATCTTCCTCATCATAATTGGAATACAGAATCTTGCCCAAACGGGACAGGGAAATATTGTTTATATCCCATGTCTTTGCAGACTTTGTAAAATCTGTAACAACATTCACTACAGTATTGGGACGAATCAAGTGCCAACGGCTTTCTTCAATGGGGGTACCCTTATCCAAATCAAATTTATACTGGAAAGCATACTGATCGAAGAAGGTCTTGACGCTATCACCGTTTTCCGTTAAACCGTTACCGTTTTCATAGATGTCCACAGGATTTGTCTCAAGGAAGAGCAATACGCCTTCTTTCTTCAAATGCTCTACCATTGCCTTGAATTCCTTCTTAGTACCTAAGACCGATTCCGTAGAAACCTTGTTATAAACCTTGTTATTTAAACCGCTATCCAGCGCGCCAATGTAGTTAACAATCAGGTTTTCTACGCCTGCCGCTTTCAACTCATCTACGATCTCAACAACCTGATTATAGGTAGTCATTGCAGTAACGACAGGTCTCTTAACGCCCATCACATACTTTTTTATGCTGACTGCGCCAATCAGGTCCACAACCATATATTTCTTATCAGAAAGTTTAGACTCGTGGAGTTTGCCTTCAGATTTCAAATAGTTGCGGTAGGTTTCACTCATGCCAGTGTAATTGGCCTTTTCACCATCCATAAAGAAGTAACGAACTGTGTAGTTTTCGCCATCCAATAAACTGTCGGTATAATCGATGGTATAACTGTTTCCAGTTGTAAGAGCATCGTCCTGTTTATACAGAATATCCCACTCTCTCAGCACTGCGCTGGAATAAATATGGTTGTAATTACTGTCTTTCTTGCTAGTAGTGGCAGAAATGGTGCTGTTTGCATCGCCGTTGGTAATCACGCCCAGGAAAGCGTGGTCATTACACTTAGCGCCAAATACCGGCAGCGCAATATCCTCACGGACGCTGACCTCTTCTGTCTTTTCAATTGTAATATTTGTGCCGTATACAGGTGCGCTGTAAGACTGTTTAGTCTGTCTCTCGTTGTTGAAATCAATCATAGAGCCAGCGCCATCGGGAATCAGCAGATAGCCTTCATCTTCCAGACCACCTGCACCGAAGAAGGGCAACAAGGAGATTCTCTCAACTATGTAGGGGTTTTTACCAACACCTTTAATCTCGCTGGTAATAACCTCAGCCTTAAATCCGTCCTCGCACAGGGTGTACTGAACAGGAATATAAACATTGGCTACGGGGAATCCGAATGTGAACTTTACACCGTTTTCAACCAGTTCATGTTCCATCCTGCCCTTTTTGATACTGTTACCGAAGTTATCAAATTCCACGAAAATGCCTTCTTCCACATTCAGGAAATTCACGTGGATCTGGCTGGAAAGTCTGGAAACAATGGTCGCCACTTTATCCTCTGCCCTATCCTGAGGGTTGGAGTACCAAACCATTCCGGAGTCTTTTTCGATAATCTGAATTTCAGCAGTAGTAAAGTCAGCAGAGAGAATAAACTTATCGTTCTCAGCCACCTGCTGGAATCCAGGCTCGCCGTAGTCATACTTAGAGGTAGCCTTAATAGAGGTTTTATCCTTGCTCTTATCATCATTAGCCGCTCTTTCCAGGTCTAACTGATAAATGCTATATCCAACCCATGCTACAAAACCTATAAGCGCAACAGTCAAAGTGACAGTTATGACACGGGTAATGGTTTCTCTTTTTTTGTGGAGCCATTGCTTCCACTTAAAAAACTTTTCTTTTATGTTCATTGTATTCTCCATTCCATGCGTATCGCTTAATATCTAAGTTCGAACGAGACCGTTGCAATGAAATAATACAACTGTTCAAACAGAATCAGCAGCATTAATGCAATAAAGAACATGATGATCAAGCAAACAATCGTCAAAAAGATAGCAAAAATTGTCTTTGTAAACGAATACTCATGAATCTCCTGCAGACCACTGAATGCAATCATTGCACCCCAGAGTTCTGCCACAACGACAGCATAGGTCAGGAAGGTCTCTTCTGTACCT
>JAFXBH010000121.1 GCA_017521875.1 Oscillospiraceae bacterium | reverse complement strand
TAATCCGGCCGTAGTTCACTACCACAATGCCTTCGCACACATTCATAACCAGATTCATATCGTGCTCGATCAGGAAGATTGCGATCTGGAAAGTGTCCCGGATTCTGCGAATCTGGTGCATCAGTTCCGCGGTTTCACTGGGGTTCATGCCGGCAGCAGGTTCATCCAACAGAATAATGGAGGGGTCAGTGGCCAATGCACGGACGATCTCCAGACGGCGCTGCACACCATAAGGCAGACTGCCCGCCTTGGTGTGGGCTACATCTGCAAGGCCCATAAAGTCCAGCAATTCCATTGCCTTTTGGTTGGCTGCTTTCTCTGCTTTGTAATAAGACGGCAAGCGGAGAACAGAGGCCAGGAAGGAGCACTTGATGGAGTTATGCATACCCACCTTTACATTGTCCAAAGCGGTCATATCGTCAAAAAGACGAATGTTTTGGAATGTTCTTGCAATGCCCATTTTATTGACTTTTGCAGTGGTCATACCCTTGGTATCGATACCGTTGAGAAGCACAGATCCCCGGGTAGGCTGGTACACAGAAGTCAACAGATTAAAGATGGTTGTTTTACCGGCGCCGTTGGGGCCAATCAAGCCGGAGATCTCGGTGGGACCGATGGTCATACTAAAGCCGTCCACTGCGGTCAGGCCGCCAAAGTCGATGCCCAAGTTCCGGACATCCAAAACTGGGGGCTTATCCATATCCTGCTCACGAAGCAGATTGGTGCTGGTAACTTCCACCATTTTACGGGAGTACTCATTCATCGGAAGCCACCTCCTTTTTGCCCAGTAACCGGCGTAATTTTGTTTTGATATTCATCTTAAGCGCTGCAATGGCCATTTTCATTTTGGGAGACCAGGTACATAGCATTACCACGATCAGCACAATAGCATAGAGGATCATTCGCAGATCATCCAGACCGCGGAGCGCCTCAGGCAGCACATACAGCACAGTGGCAGAGATGACCGAGCCAAGGATATTACCCATACCGCCCAGCACCACAAACACCAAAATGTTGATAGAACTGTTAAAGTTGAACTTTGTAGCATTCATGGAAGAGAAGTTCAGGCCGAACAACGCGCCGGCCATACCTGCCAGGAATGCAGAAACAACAAATGCCTTCATACGGAAGGCTGTTACATTGATACCCACAGACTCCGCAGCGATTCGGTTATCACGAACTGCCTTAATGGCGCGGCCTTCCTTGGAGTTGATCAGGTTCAGCACTACAAACAAGGTGATCAAAATCAGCACAAAACCGGCGGGGAATGTGGCAATTTTGGTAATGCCGGTAGCACCCACAGGCCCGTCTATAATCATTTTACCGCCATCTTTCAGGGTAAATGCGCCTACCCGGAATGCCATATGGAAGCCTTCGGAATCCACACCGGCATAGAGATTGCTGAAGATATTCTTCAAAATTTCACCACAGGCCAGGGTTACGATGGCCAGGTAGTCACCCCGCAAACGGAGGGCGGGAATACCGATCACAACACCGAATATGCCTGCCAGCACACCACCAACCACGATAGCGACTGCCAGCCGAAGTACAGGGCTGGGAATCACCGGCTGCAAAAGCGTAGCAGTAATAATACCACTGAATGCGCCAACGCCCATAAATCCGGCGTGGCCCAAACTCAGTTCGCCGCAGATACCCACCAGCAAGTTCAGGGAAACAGCCATTACAATGTAAACACAGACGGGAACCAAATATCCCTTAACCGCACTGCCCAGCATACCCATAGAAGACAGGATCTGCATTACCACAAAGCCGACAGTTACCAGCAGATAGATGGAAAGGTTTTTCCGGAAGGTCTTGTTTTGCATCAATTTCTTCATAGCAATCACCTCACACCTTCTCCTGAACCTGCTTGCCCATCAAACCGGTGGGCTTTACCAGCAGGATCAGAATCAAGACGCCAAACACGATTGCGTCGCTGAAGTCTGTAGAAATGTACTTTTTGCTGAAGGTCTCAATGATGCCCAACAGTACGCCGCCCAGCATGGCGCCGGGCATAGAGCCAATACCGCCCAACACCGCTGCAGTGAAGGCCCGGATACCAGGCATAGAGCCGGTGGTAGGCTGCAGAGCGGGAACGGTAGAACAAAGCAGAACACCTGCCACGGCTGCCAAAGCAGAGCCAATGGCAAAGGTGGTGGAAATCGTACGGTTTACATTGATACCCATTAGTTGGGCGGCATCTCTGTCCTCAGATACGGCACGCATTGCCTTGCCGGTACGGGTCTTGCCGGTGAACAGGGTCAATGCAACCATCACAACAGCAGAGACTACTACCGTCAGAATCACCTCACCGGTGATAACCAGACGGCCGCCGGCAATCATAATGGGATTCATCGTCACAACACTGGTGAAGTTCTTGGGAGCAGTGCCCCAAATCAGTTGGGCAGCATTCTGCAAAAAGTAACTGACGCCGATGGCAGTAATCAAAACCGCCAAACTGGGCGTGCCACGCAAAGGTCTGTAAGCCAGTCCTTCAATCAAGACACCTAAAATCGTGCACACCAACATTGCAATCAGGATCGCCACGACTGCAGGCAATCCCAAATAACTGGTAACGCAGAAAGATATGTATGCGCCGACCATAATGACATCACCGTGGGCAAAGTTCAGCATTTTTGCAATGCCGTAAACCATAGTATAGCCCAATGCGATAATCGCATAGACAGCACCGATACTGATGCCGTTTATGAGATATTGCAGTATTTCCATAACAAAGCCTCTCTTTCTCAACAGTCTATGGCAACAACCGTTTTCCGGTTGCTCCCATAGACTGCCGAAGGATACGGAGGAATGGGAGGGTCTCCCCTCCCATTCCAAAATCATTATTTCATATCAACGTACTTGCCGCTTTCGATCTTCACGGCAGCGGGAACCTTAGAGATCATACCGTTGGCATCCCAAGTCATATCGGTACCGGTCAGACCGGTGAACTTATAAGTCTTGAAGTAGTCCTGCAGTTTGGTGCAAACTTCAGAAGCAGGAGTTGTGCCGTCGATCTCCAGAGCAATGCAAGCATTGTAGAGGGAGTAGATCACATCGTAACCGTCAGCGGCAAACTGGTTGGGAGTTTCGCCGTTGTTGGCAGCCTGGTACTTCTCTACGAAAGACTTGGTGTTCTCTGCATCGGGGTTGAAGGGAGTCATCAGAACCAGACCTTCAGCCAGGGACTTATCAAAGCCTTCGATGGTCAGCACACCGTCCATACCGTCGCAGCCGAAGAAGGTGGGCTTATAGCCAATCTTATTGGCGCTGTTCAGCACCAGAGTAGCCTCAGTAGCGTAGAAAGGCAGGAACACGAAATCGCATTCTGCATCCTTACACTGGTTGACCTGTGTGGTCAGATCGCTCTTGTTAGCCTCAGTGAAGGAGGTCTCTACAACGATGTTCAGGTTCAGTTCGGCAGCCTTATCCTTGAAGCCCTTCATCAGGCCCTTGGAGTAGTCGTCGGAGTTGTCGTAGATGATACCGATCTTGGTGCCCAGTTGCTTTTCTGCCACCAATTCAGCGGCGCTGGCGCCTTGGTTGGGGTCAGTAAAGCACATCTGGAAAATGTTATTGCCGGTGAGGGCGATCTTATCAGAAGAACCGGAGGGGGTCATCATAAACATATTGTCTTCCACGGTGGTGGGAGCAATTGCCAGACAGGGGCTGGTAGTAACAGCGCCGGCAAAAATCTGCATACCCCAGTCCTTCAGGCTGTTATAAGCATTCAGGGCCTTTTCGCCGTCGTGCTCATCATCCTGAGACTTGAAAGCAATCTGCAGACCGCCCTTGGCGTTGATTTCTTCCACAGCGATCTTCATGCCGGATTCCACGGCTTTACCGTAAACGGCTGCGCCACCGGTCAGAGGGCCGGACATACCGATTTTAATGGTGTTGGGATCGGCTTCTTCCTTCTTGCCACCGCAACCGGCAAACATTGCCAACATCATCATGGCGGCCAATGCAAGGGCCAAAAACTTCTTCATATTGATTTCCTCCTGATTTACAATATTATACTTTTTTATATCTTGGAAAAGATGTGCATATTGTATCTCTCGGACGAACATTTGTCAACCGCAAAAATACAAATATTTCTATTCTATTGTCACTTTTTTCAAATAATATTATATTTTGTCAGGATATGACCTTTTTTGCCGCCTCCAGAACCTTGGATGCAATAGGAACGCACACGGCTCTGCCGTAACCGGCATCCTCCACGCACACGATAAATGCCAGGGGCAAATCTTCGTTCTGCACAAAACCTGCCAGCATTGCATTGGGTTTTTTGCCGCCGTCCACTTCTCCGGTGCCGGTTTTCGCGCCTACGGTCAGGCCGGGAAAATTCTCTGCGCCATATTTCACTGCCACATTATTCTGCATATATTCCTGCAGGATTTTGGCAGTCCTGGCAGAGAAGATCCGGTCACCGAAACGGGTCTTGGCATCATAGGTGCGGTTGTTATTGACAGAGATTTCTTCCACCAGATAGGGACGGGTCACCTTTCCCTCGTTGGCTATAGCGCTCAGGAAAGTCATAAACGCGCAGGGATTGACCAAATCCCGGTGCTGACCCACACTGCTCCAGGCAAGGTTGATGTCCTCTCCGCCCAAAATTTCAAAATTACCCTCTACTGTGGTGATACCATCAAAGGAAACCGCCTGAGTGATGCCAAATTTTTCCACATAACTGCGGTATGTCTCCTCCCCCATCTGCATAGCAATTTGGGCAAAGGCACAGTTGCAGGAATTACAGAACGCCTGCTTCAGGGTCTGCTCCCAGTGAGGATCTTCACAGGTCACTTCCTGATCTCCCACCTTCAGGCTGCCGGTGCAGGTAAATTTCTGCTCTGCGATGGCAGGATCGTGTTCCAGCGCTGCAGCCATTGTAACGATTTTAAAAATTGAGCCGGGAATGTATGCCGACTGCAGAAAGCGATTCACATAGAGTCCCTCGTATTGCGGGTCTCCCTCGGCAAACTCAGGCACATTATCCGGGTCATAGGTAGGCGTGGTCACCGCACAGAGCAGTTGGCCGGTTTTATAATTATACACCGCCACAGTGCCCTTATGTTCTCCCATAGCCTCCAGGGCTGCCATTTGCATAGTGGAAGAAAGGGTCAGTTCCGCCACCCCACCGGTCTGGCAGTAATTATACACGCCGTTGATCAGGTCATACCCTGCCATTTGGGCTGCATAATAGGACAACGACGGCGCGCTGATACTGCCAAAGCGGTCGCCAATCCAATGGACTGTTGACTGCCGCAAGGGCAGAGAATTGGAATACATACGGCCATCGTTCAAGTCCAGCAGTAGCGCCCCTTCCCGGTCAACCACCACGCCACAGCCGATATTGCTGCCGTTATACACATGGGGCGAGCCGGGAAAAATCACCCATTCATCGGATTTGACCAGGTATTCCACCAAGAAGAATACTACGCCGCAAGTTAACAAACCGAGGATCAAAAACAGGGCCAATGCCCGGGATGCAATTCTATTCATAATGCTTGCCTCCCTTTCGGTTTATTTTCCTGTCTGCTTGTTTTTCGTCCTCTTCCTCTTCTCTTTCGTCTTTCCGCTTATGCAGGCGTACCGCAAAACTGGCATTTTGCCGGGTGTCTGCGGCTTTAATAAAGGCCAGCAGTCCCCATGCGCAGATCATGCTGGAACCGCCGTTGGACAAAAACGGAAAAGTCACACCTGTCAAAGGCAGTACATCCACCGTCCCCAGCACATTCAGGATCACCTGCACCGTCATAATGGCCGCTGCAGTGCAACTGCCAATCGTATAGTAACTGCTGCGGCTTACTGCAGCAGAACGGATCACAAACAGCACCAGGCCCACCACTGCGATCAGCAGGAACAAGACCATAATTAATCCCCATTCCTCTCCAACCGTAGCAATCACCACATCAGAATCTGCTGCAAATACATTTTTCATCCAGCCCTTGCCTGCACCAAGGCCAAAGAAACCGCCGGATACCAGACACATCAGCGCCCGAGTCTGTTGATAACCACCGTCCAATGGCATCTCCCAAATGTGCCGCCAGGAAGCGAATCTGCGCAATGCATGCGGGGCGATTCGCAAAATCAGCACACCGGCAAAAGCCAACGCAGCCACCGCCAGTCCAATCGTTCCCACGCTGCCGGACCGCATATAGGCAATGACCAAAAATGCGGCAAAGAAAATCAGCGCTGTTCCGAAGTCATTCATCAGTGCCAAACATCCGCACAGAATGCCGGAATAGGCAATGAAGAGAATCAGATTTCTTTTTTTCATCAGACGATCCATAGTAGATGCGCCTATAAATACAAAGCAAACCTTGCTCAGTTCCGAAGGCTGCAGAGAAAACGAACCGATCACCAACCAGTTCTTTGCACCATAGTATTCCTGACCAAACACCAATGTGATCAGCAAGAATCCCAGTCCGGCAAAACCGGCAATATAGCGAATCTTTTTAGCCCGTTCCAAATCCCGCAGACACCAGCCGGATACCAGAAATACCACCAGGCCCAAAGTCAGGGCAATCAGTTGTTTAATGGCCTCACCGGGGACAACAGTTGCTATTGCCGTCATACCCAAAGTACTCAGAAAAAAGGCAATGGATTCTACCTCAAAAGAGGTTCTGTGAATACACACATAAAACAGAAGCAGCAGCCACTGCAACACCATAATGCCTGCAAATCCAATCAGCACAGACTGGGCGGTTTCACTCTTGCCGTTCATCAGGTAGGCCAGGCAGCAGAGAGATTGAAACACTGTCAGGATCAGTACATTGATCAGGCTGGTGAAGAAGGACGAACCTTTTGTCCGCAATTTGGCCAGAATCTGCTCCTGCTTACGGGAGATCGGCTCCAGCCGCATATCCACACCGCCGATGGTGATCACATCTTTGGGGCCCAGCGCCCAGATCTTCACTTTTCTTCCGTTGACCTGAATGCCGTCAGAAGAGTCAGAATCGCTGACCGTCCAACTGCCATCGTCATACCGGGTGAGTACGCCGTGGGTACGGGATACTGTGGGAGCATTGATCACAATATCACTGCGCTTGCTGCGGCCAATGGTATTTTCCCAATGGGTTATGGGCAGTTTTGTACCGTCCCGCAGGCAGAGCCACGCCCAAATCTCCGGCTCCCGGCGGAAGGTCAGCAGCGGCAATATGCACCGAAGCAGAAGTATGAACGCCATAGCGGGAGCACCGTAACGCAAAATGCCTACCAGCACATTGGAATATGTACTTTGCGCCGTCTGCAATGTGTGAAAAAATTGCTCCATATCCATACCTCCTTTTGTTTTTATTCCCGTTCCATCTGCCGCAGCAGGGCAATCTCCCTGGCATAATCCGGCAATTCATTGGGTGTTTCCAAAATCATAGGTTTCCCCTTTAACTTGGGATGATTCACGATATTTTGGAATGTCTCCAGTCCCAAACTGCCGCTGCCGATACATTCGTGTCGGTCTTTATGGCTGGCAAAGGGATTCTTGGAATCATTCAAATGCAATGCCTGCAGCCGATCCAGCCCGATGATCTCATCGAATTCCTGTAACACACCGTCCAAGTCATTTACAATATCGTAGCCGGCATCGTACACATGGCAGGTATCCATACACACGCCTATTTTTTCACTGCCAACACCGTCGATGATGGCTTTCAACTCTTCAAAACGGCCGCCTACTTCGCTGCCTTTTCCTGCCATCGTTTCCAATAGCACAGTCACCGGGGAATCTTGCTCCATAGCGTATTGCAGCGCCGCAACGATCTGGCGGATGCCTTCCTCTGTCCCCTGACCCACATGGCTGCCGGGGTGGAAATTATAGAAATTACCGGGGAGAAATCCCATACGGTAAAGATCATCTTTGAGAATATCCCACGCAAACAGCCGGTCTTTTTCCCTGGCAGTACACAGGTTCATAGTATACGCACCGTGAGCCACCAGTTTGCCGAAATGGTTTTCACTCAGCAGTTTCATTGCCCTTTCACAGTCGGCAATGTCCACTTCCTTGGCCCGGGAGCCACGGGGATTGCGGGTAAAAAACGCAAATGTATTGGCCCCCAGTTCCATGGCGGTATTGACCATCGTCACATTGCCGTTGGAGGCAGACAAGTGACAGCCCAAATACAACATTCTATTTCACTCCTTTGTCTTTTATCATACCACAAAACAGGCAAAAATGCAAATCTGTCCTCTTGTCGGAGGACAGATTTGCATCTTCTATTTGAATGATTTCGGTGTATTGGTCAAGCCAATGATATAATCTGCAGACAGGTTGTAGAACTGGCAAAGTTTGATCAGATCCTCAATTTTTAATTCTGCCCTTCCCGTTTCAATATGATTATATCCCTGTTGGGTTTTATTTAATAGCACGCCAATTTGCGCCTGCGTTAAATCGCGGTCTTCCCGAATGTTGCGTATTCTCGTTCTGTAATCCATAATCCATCCCCCTAAGTCTTTTTGCTATAGTAGCATACTCATATTTTGAGTATTGACATTTACTCAAAGATTGAGTATTATGGGTAAGGGTGCAGGATTATGGCAAGGCAATATACCAAC
Source organism: Oscillospiraceae bacterium (assembly GCA_017521875.1). Lineage (GTDB taxonomy): Bacteria > Bacillota > Clostridia > Oscillospirales > Oscillospiraceae > Faecousia. Next base: position 2,366 of record JAFXBH010000121.1, on the reverse strand, counting down.
ATTATTATAAGCGCAGCCAGTCTGTTCATCGGTTGTCTGCTATATGTTCTGTTCCGGGAAGATACCTATATTGGAAACATATTTTCTCACCTTCCCTTCATAACTGCCCTCCGAATATGGGTTTCGCCAATATCCTGCAATTTTGTAAAATTCTATTTTGGGGATTTCCTTTGGGGATTGTCCCTCGGATTTGGATTGCAGGTGTTTTTCACCTCTCGCACCGCAGAAATTCTGCTATGCGGGTGCGTTACCTTTTTATGTGGTTTGATTTGGGAATATCTGCAGTTTTGCGGTATTATTTCAGGAACAGGCGATTTTTGGGATATTGTTTCCTATTTTTGCGCCGGCACAATTTGTATCATTTTTAATTTAAGGAGAGAGAACCAATGAAGAAAACAAAGTGGATTTTAGCAATTTTATTAGTTGCAGCGTTTTTTATCTTCGCCGCAGGCAGCGGCGAAAGCAGTACTTCTGACCAAGGAAGCGATAACGTAAGCACTACAGAAAAGGGCAGCGACACCATCGGTAAGTACTCTGTAGTAATTGACAGTTGCCGTATGGCAAAAGATTTTGAAGGCAAAGATGTGGTCATTGTGAAATACATTTTTACCAATGTTGCAGATGATGATCCCACCGCCTTTTATATTGCCTTTGACGATGCCGCTTATCAAAACGGTGTAGAGTTGAACACCGCCATTTTTCTTGATGAAAGCGCTAATTATGATGCGGAAAACCAGACCAAGGCCATCAAGAAAGGCGCATCACTGGAAGTTGAAGTTGCCTACAAATTAAATGACAACACCACCGAGGTAGAGGTGGAAGTGGAAGAACTGTTCAGTTTTGATGATCATAAACTGGTAAAGAAATTCTCCATTGCCTAATATAAAACAACCCCCACAGACGAAAGTCTGTGGGGGTTTTGCTTCATATGACAGAGGGATTAATAGAACTTCTTCTTGTTCTTACGGGCAGCTTCAGACTTCTGCTTACGCTTCAGGCTGGGGCTGACGTAATGCTCACGCTTCTTCACTTCAGCGATAACACCCTCCTTGGCACAACTACGCTTAAAACGACGCAGAGCACTCTCCAAGGATTCGTTTTCCTTAACGCGAATTTCAGACATTGTTTTCCCTCCCTCCGATGGTGTCCGGCTCAATCCTGGACACTTTCAGGGCCTTATCGGCTCAACTATTATATGCTGAATTTCTGCTTTTGTCAAGCGGGTTTTATGCCTTTTTGTCGCTTTTTTGGCAAAAGGGCATTATTTCACAATCAAGTTCACCAATTTATTCTTGACAACGATGGTCTTTACGATGCTGCCGCCGTTCTTTTCCAGGAATGTTTTGATTTTTGCATCTGCCAGCACGTTGGCAACTACGGTATCGTTGTCCAAATCGGCTTCCATCACCACAGTACCGCGCATCTTGCCGTTGACCTGCACTGCGAAAGTGACCTCGCTATCCTTGCACTTATCCTCGCTATAGGTAGGCCAGGATTCGTAGGCGATGGTTGCATTATGACCCATAGCCTGCCAAATCTCCTCACCTACATGGGGAATGATGCAGGAGATCATCTTGATAAAGCCTTCTGCATACTCACGGGGGCAAGTGCCAACTTTATAGACCTCGTTGACAAACACCATCATCTGGGCAATGGCAGTATTGAAACCGAGCGCCTCAAAGTCGGAGGTAACTTTCTTCACGGTCTGGTGGTACAGTTTTGTCAGTTTGCCATCATCGCCATCGGTGATATTGGCAGGTTCTGTAAAGAAGTTCCATACACGGTTAATGAACTTTCGTGCGCCTGCCACTGCGGTGGTGCTCCAGGGCTTGGAAACCTCCAGAGGACCCATAAACATTTCATACAGACGCAGGGTATCGGCACCGTACTCCCGGACGATATCGCTGGGGTTGACCACAAATTCCGGGAAACGCTTGCCCATCTTGATGCCGTTCTCACCCAGGATCATACCCTGGTGGACCAGTTTCTTAAAGGGCTCGGCCACAGGAGAAATGCCCTGATCGTACAGGAAACGAGTCCAAATACGGGAGTAGATCAAGTGGCCTACAGCGTGTTCCGGGCCACCGATGTACAGGTCAACAGGCAGCCAGTGCTTCAGCAATTCCGGGTCGCACAGCGCGTTCTCGTTCTTGGGGTCGATATAGCGCATAAAGTACCAGGAAGAGCCGGCAGAACCGGGCATCGTAGAGGTCTCGCGCATACCCTTGATGCCGTTTTGGTTGTAGTGTTTCCACTCCTCGGCGTTCTCCAAGGGAGCCTTGCCGCCCTTGCCCTTATAATCCTCCAGAACAGGCAGCACCAAGGGCAGTTCTTCATCGGGCAGGAATACGGTTTCGCCATCCTCT
>JAFXBH010000120.1 GCA_017521875.1 Oscillospiraceae bacterium | reverse complement strand
CCACAATTGTCAATTGTCCATTATCCATTGTCCATTCGATAATAACTATGTCGGTTGTAGCGAAAAAAACTGGACAATTAGAATATCTTGCGGCAGAGGGAATCACTGTTCCCCACTGCTTCACCACTCGTCTAGGCGGTGTCAGTGAGGGGTACTTGTCCTCGCTCAATATCGGCCTGCACCGGGGCGATGACCCCAAGAATGTGGAAGAAAACTTCCGTATTCTGGCGGATGCTTTGGGCATCACTCCTGAGGACTTTGTTCTCACAAAGCAGATCCATTCGGATATTGTGGTAAAGGTGGGCCGGGCGGACCGGGGGAAGCATATGGTGGAGGGTGCCTCCCCGGAATGTGATGCCCTGATCACCAATGAACCGGGTGTTGCTTTGGTGGTCTTCACCGCCGATTGTACGCCCATTCTTCTCCATGACCCGGTCACCGGCGCGGTGGGCGCTGCCCATGCTGGCTGGCGGGGTACCGCCATGGGTATTGCCGCCAGGACGGTGGAGGCCATGGTGAGGGAATTTGGCTGTGATCCTAAGCGTATCCGGGCAGCCATCGGTCCCAACATCAGCGCCTGCTGCTTTGAGACGGATGCGGATGTGCCGGATGCCATGGTGGCAGCCTTGGGCGAGGAGGCCAAAGCCTTTATTCGGCCCAACGGTGACAAATATTATGTAAACCTAAAGGAAATCAATGCCCTTTGGCTGCGGCGGGCCGGTGTGGAGCAGATTGAAATCTCCGATGCCTGTACCGTGTGCCAATGCGACCGCTTCTGGTCCCACCGGGTTACCCGGGGGCAGCGGGGCAGCCAGGGCGCGATCATTGTATGTAAGGAGGCATGCAGATGAAGAGATATATTTCCGTACTGCTGTGCCTTGTAATACTGGCGGGGTTACTTGCCGGCTGTACGGCAGCAGGAGAACCTGTGGAATACATTCCTGTGGGAGATGAATTGGCGCAGGAAGAGGATGGCTTGCTTACAGAGGAAGCGCCGGAGGAGGCGCAGGAATTCTCCCTTGCCTATTATCCGGAGCAATCCATGAACCCTCTGTCTGCTTCGGATTTCTCCAATCGGGTGGTCATTTCTTTGCTGTATCAAGGATTGTTTGCCACAAACCGGGAGAATGAAGTACTTCCTATTTTATGTAAGAACTACACAGCCAGCGCAGATCTGATGGTATACGAATTTACCGTGGATCCTGTAGCAACCTTTTCCGATGGCGTGCCTGTAACGCCGGAGGACGTGGTTGCCAGTTTGCAGGAATCCAGAAATCATAAGTATTACGGAAGACGCCTGCGCTTTGTCAATGCCATCAGCGTGACAGAGGATCAGAAGGTGCGGATCAACCTAAGCCAGCCCAACGGCAATTTGCCGCTGCTGCTGGATATTCCCATTGTGAAAGCGGAGCAGATCGAATTTGAGAATCCGTTGGGAACCGGACCCTATACGCTTACAGGCTGGGGACGGGAACGGGCTTTGTCCCGCCGGGAAAACTGGTGGTGCCAAAGCGATGACCTGCTGCTCACCGCAGAAAAGATCCCGCTGGTGAGCGTAGAGTCCGCAGCGGACATCCGGGATGCTTTTGAATTCTATGATGTGGGTGTGGTTTGCACGGATCCCGGTTCCGACCGGTATGTGGAATACCGGTGTGACTACGAACTGTGGGATTGCGAAAACGGTATTTTTGTTTATCTTGGTATCAACACCGAAAGCGCTGTCTTCCAAAATCCGGAACTTCGGCGGGCGCTGAGTAAAGGCATTAACCGGGATCTTTTGGTGGACCGCTGCTATCGGGGCTTTGCAAAAAGCGCCTCCTTACCGGCATCGCCTGACTCTCCTTTTTATACAGCGCCTTTGGCGAAGCAATATGCCTATGACCCGGTTGCCTACCAGAGTGCAATTGGGGAAGTGAAAGGCCATGTGAAATTGTTGGTCAATGCCTCAGACAGCCTGCGTGTGCGGGTTGCCCAGGAAATCAGCCGTATGCTGAATACCAGCGGCTTCCTGGTGGAAGTGGATGCCAGATCGGAAGGCTATTATTTAGGTGCACTGAGCACAGGTGACTATGATCTGTATTTGGGCCAGACAAAACTGTCACCCAACATGGATCTGAGTGCCTTTTTTGCCGAAAATGGCCCCCTGGTCTATGGCGGGATGGACGATATCGGCACTTACACCCTCTGCCTGCAGGCATT
>JAFXBH010000119.1 GCA_017521875.1 Oscillospiraceae bacterium | reverse complement strand
TCAGCACGCAGACGAGATTCGGTATGCACATCAGGGCATTGCACGCGTCGGAAAAGAGATACACGGTTTCCAGCCGGGCGGTTGCCCCCAGCAGGATGGACAGGGCGTACGCCAGCCGGTACACCGCTGCGCCCCGTCTGCGGAACAGGTAAGAGAACGCCTGCTCCCCCTGATACTCCCAGCCGAGGATGGTGGAGAAGGCAAACAGCACGATAGAGACCGCCAGAAACCGGCTGCCCAGCGCTCCGAGCACCGTTTCAAAGGCCAGCAATGTCAAGGCGGCACCGTCCACAGGTCTGCCTGCAGTATCCGTTGCTCCCAGCACGCCGGAACAGCAGATGGCAAGGCCGGTGACCGTACAGATCACCACCGTGTCGAAAAAGGCCCCGGTCATACTGATGTAGCCCTGCCGCACCGGGTCATCGGTGTCGGCGGCGGCTGCCGCGATGCCGGAGGAGCCCAGCCCGGCCTCATTGGAAAACACGCCTCGCGCCACGCCCCAGCGGAGGGCGGCGCCTGCCATCCCGCCCGCCACGGCTTCGGGAGAAAAGGCGCAGCGGAACAGGGAGAGAATGCCGGGGAGGAGGTTCTCTGCGTTCCCAAAAATCACGGCCAGCCCTGCGGCCAGATAGATCGCCGACATCACCGGGACCAGCACGGAAGTCAGGCGCGAGATACTGCTGATCCCGCCGAGGATCGCCAGAAGCGAGAGAAGCGAGAGTACCAGCCCCACGGGGAAGTCCGGCAGACCGAAGGTACTGCCCAGCGCGTCGGTAATGGCGTTGGCCTGAGCCATACTTCCGATGCCGAAGGAGGCTCCTGCGGCAAACAGCGCAAAGAGACAGCCGGCGACGCGTCCTGCCCGGCGTCCAAAGGCGGCTTCCATCATATACATAGGGCCGCCGTGCCAGCGCCCCTGTGCGTCCCGCCGCCGGTATTTCACAGACAGCATACACTCCGCAAACATCGTGGCCATACCCAGCAGGGCGGAGATCTCCATCCACAGCAGCGCCCCCGGCCCGCCGGCCACCAGTGCCGTGGCCACCCCCACGATGTTTCCTGTGCCGATGGTGGCGGCCAGCGTGGTCATCAGGGCGGAGAAGGGAGAAACCCCGTCTTTGCCCGAACGCCGCGCCTCCTTACCCAGTGCAGAGCGCAGGGCAAACCCCAGTCTGCGCCAGGGAAGAAAGCGCATCCGCAGATTCAGAAACAGCCCGGTCCCCAGCAGCAGCGCCAGCGTTCCCGGCCCCCACAGCAGATCGTTCACCCGTTGCAGCACGGACATCCCTCCTTTGTCCTACCACGTTATGCGGGAACGGGGGGAACTATGAGAAACGCGGGTCGCGCGCTGCGGGGAAATTTCTGTTGTTTGAACGCGGCGGGTGTGCTATAATGACCGCAGCGCGCAAGCGCAAAGCATAAAATGTTTATACGCGCCTGTGATGGAATTGGTAGACATGCGAGATTTAGGTTCTCGTGCTTTCAGCGTGTGGGTTCGAGTCCCTTCAGGCGCACCATCTCTGGCAAACACTTTAGATGCCGAAGCGTAAATGCTTAGAGCATCAAGTGTTTGCCAGATTTTTTATAGCCGAAATTTGCGCGTTGTTACAAAAGATGCAAAACGCTGTTTTCAAGTAAAAAAGCGACTTGAACCCGCACAACCCCAACATAGAGCCGGTGCCCTTTTTCATCAGAAAAAGAACACCGGCATTTTTAGAGAAATAACTGACTTCCTGATTTTAAATTGAGGTAAGGTATCTGCAGCAATTATAAACTCTTTCAGATTCTTCAATACCATGATGTATCCCGCTGAAAATAGTCTGCGACATACTCCGGTACTTCCATCAAAACGCACTTTGAAATTTCACTACCCTCCAAATCGTAGACTATGTAGGGCTCTTCTTCATACCGGGTGAATACAATCAGTTCCGCTGCGCCGTCTTTATCATAGTCATCCGCACAGATACTGCGGCAGTCCTCTACGGTAACCAGCGTGGATTCTCCGCCATCTGCCCAATAATCACTGCCGTCCCCGTTGTACCAAAGACGATAGGTAAACAACCAGGCTCCCTCCCGCTCAGGGTCCGGATAGATATTTCGATATTCCATCCAGACGCAGTCAATGCCAAAAACGCTTCCAAAATCCGTGCTGGCGCCAATCTGATCCATTGGCCCACCCAAAGCGATTCTTCCTTCTATAAGCTCACAAGTTTCTACTGCACCCTGATAAGTCAGACGATTCCAACTGCATTGAATACGATACTCATTCGCGCCGCTTATCTCAATGGAATCGTAGGTTTCCTGATCCGGGCAGCGCAAACGGAGAAGATGGCTTCCCTCCTCAATGAAAACAAAATAATCATTCCCTTCCATCTGTTTCATAGCAACCGGGCCTTCACGCAGTTCCGAAACATTGGTTGAGAAGTAAAAAATACCGGCAGCCAGAGTCAGGAGAAGAATCAGGATCGCCGAGGCGCGCAGCCAAATTGTTTTCCGCTGAACTTTCAGGACACTGTCGGAGATGTCCAGCAGAGATCGCACAGCAGCATCCTCTTTCAAAGACGGTTCAGCGGTCTGTCGATGGCAGGCTATCAGTTCTGTCACAGTCAGATCCAGTGCGGTGGCGAGATTTTCCATCAGCGTCAGGTCAGGGTAGCATAGGCCCCGCTCCCACTTGCTGACGGCCTTATCCGTT
>JAFXBH010000118.1 GCA_017521875.1 Oscillospiraceae bacterium | reverse complement strand
CGCCCGTGATTATCAGGCCCGTCGGGGCAATATCCGTTTCCGTCGTGAGGAGACCGGCAGACCCGAGTTCCTCCATACCCTCAACGGCTCCGGCTTGGCCACCAGCCGTATTTTCCCGGCTTTGGTGGAACAGAATCAGCGGGCTGACGGCTCTATCGTTGTGCCGGAAGTGCTGCGTAAGTACCTGGGCGGCCTGGAAATCATCGAAAAGAAATAAAAATATTATGTAAACCAAACAGGAGGAACATACCATGAAAGAAAAGAAAGTTAAGAAACCCGGTTGGCTGAATGAGTTTAAGGAGTTTGCCATCAAGGGCAACGCTATGGCGCTGGCTGTTGGTACCATCATCGGCGCTGCTTTCTCCACCATCACCAAGAGTCTGACCAACGACTTGATCATGCCCATTGTGAACATCTTTATGGGCGGCACAGATTTTTCCGATGCCAAGATCAAACTCCCCCGTATGCCTTGGGTGGAACCCACCTTTGAGACCGTGGTGAATGCAGACGGTCAGGAAGTGGTACAGGAAGTGAGCAACTATCTGACCTACGGCAATTTCATTTCTGCCATCATCAATTTCCTGATTTTGGCCTTTGTGGTATTCTGGATCGTGAAGATCGTCAATAAACTCGCAGATATGGGCAAAAAGGAGGAAGAAGAAGCCCCCGCAGAGCCTCCCGCACCCCCCGCTCCCTCTGCTGAGGAAGTGCTGCTGACCGAGATCCGCGATCTGCTGAAGGAGAAATAAAAAATGAAGGGATTTTCCCGCATTCTTGTGTTGCTGCTGACATTGTGTCTGCTGACTGGCTGCGGCGGGCAGTATCCGGAGGGACAAACTGTGCAGTGCAGAGATCTGCAGATCACCTTCCCCGGGGATTTTGCGGATCTTTCCGGTGAGTCTGTGGCCGCCGATGCCGACATTATGTACGGCTGGCGTTCTTTGGTGGTCAAAGGTATGGCGGAAGAAAAGGCCAAACTGCAATCCATGACCCTGGCGGAATATACCAATCTTGTGATCAGCGGGAATCAACTGGATTGCACCCCGGAGGGTTACGGCAGCGGTTACCGCTTCCTCTACGATGCCAATGTGGGAGATACCGTGTACACCTATGTGACCGCGACGCTGGAGAGCCATTCCTGTTTCTGGATTTTCCAATTTTACGGCCCGAAGGATAAATGGACAGAAAATCAGCCGGAGATCGACCGGATCCTGTCCTGCATTCAGGTGCTGGAAGCAAACTAGTAAATTGTCCGAAAAGTTCGGAAAAATTATAAAAATATTTAAGTTGGGTGATATTTATGTTCAAAATTGTACGCAAAAAAGAACTGAATCCTACCGTTACCCTTTTGGATATCGAAGCCCCCTTCGTGGCCAAAAAGGCGAAAGCCGGTCAGTTCATCATCTTCCGTTTGGACGAGCAGGGTGAGCGCGTGCCCCTGACCATCGCCGGTTACGACCGGGAGAAGGGCACGGTTACCATTATCTTCCAGAAGGTGGGTTTCGCCACCAACGCCCTGGGTGCTTTGAATGAGGGCGACTATATTCAGGACTTAGTCGGCCCTCTGGGCAAGCCCACCCCCGTGGAAGGCAAGAAAAAGGTCTGCGTGGTTGGCGGCGGCGTAGGTTGCGCCATTGCCCTGCCCTCTGCCAAAGCTTTTAAGGAAGCCGGCGCGGAAGTGACCGTAATCGTTGGCTTCCGGAGCAAGGACATCGTCATTCTGGAAGAGGAATTTAAAGCCGTTTCCGACAACTTCAT
>JAFXBH010000117.1 GCA_017521875.1 Oscillospiraceae bacterium | reverse complement strand
CTACTGAGCCCACTACTGAGCCTACTACCGAACCTACCACCGAACCCACTCAGCCCGATGCAACTCAGCCCGATGCAACTCAGCCCGATGCAACTCAGCCTGATGCAACTCAGCCTGATGCAACTCAGCCTAATGAAGATGTGGGCGGTGATGGTGAAGAAAAGTCCGGCAACGTCTTGGCTATCATTTTAATCGTTGTCGGCGGTTTGATCGTTGTCGGCGGTGGCGTATTCGCTGCTCTTTACATTCTGCGCAAAAAGGGCATTGTTTAATTCTATTCTAACGAAAGATGTTGGTCGCATATCATCTTTCTTGAATAGAATCCAGTAAAACCAAAACTGGCTATCGAAAAAAGGAGAACATTCTATGAGGAAAAAAATCTTTGGCATAATTATGGCTCTGTGCCTACTTGTATGCCTCCTCCCCTTGTCTGCCATGGCTGCTGGACCTATTCGGATTCAAATTCACCAGAATGACCACGCCTTTAAGGCCGACTGGTATATGATGCCCGGTGATGTACACTATATCACTTCCGACGAAAACAAAGATATCTCCCTATGGGAGAAAACCGATGCTCCCACCGATAACTTTGCAAAGTTTGAAATGAATGCGGAAGGCAACCACCTGGATATTACTATCAAGAACTTCCATGCTGAAGACACGATTATGGGTAACTGGAGCGGTGCCACCTTCCGGCTTACCGAGGGTGATTACTCTGTTACTATGACCGTGTTGGGAGAAAACAGTTTCTCCACCATTCACCCCGCCTGCATCGAGAACAGTTCTACCGGCGATTTCATCATCACCGGCGGTGGCACTCTGTCCGTTGAAACTAAGGGCGAAAGCCCTGGCGGCATCTTCAACTACGGCTCCAACCTGATCATGAAGGACATCACATTTATTGGTCTGCAGACTATGCAAGAGACTATGTCCCACCATGTCATCTCTATGTCCAAGGGTGGCAATTTGACACTCGAAAACGTCAAGGCCACCTTTAACACCAACACCGGTTCCCCTGTCTTCTTCTCTCAGCCTAAGGGAAATGATACTGCCGGCCATTCCAATCCCGATATGGATGAAAGCAGAACATTGACAATCAAGAACTGTGAAATCTCTGTTAATCAACTTAAGGGCAATGCTTTTGGCACCTTCGCTTGCCGGAAAACCATCATTGATGACCAGACCACTCTGGAAATCTTTGCTCCCAACGGTCAACCCTTCTCCGTGGCTCCCACCATTGAAGGCGAGTACACCGCCATCGGCGGCACAAAACCGGAAAACGCAAAGGCCTACAACCCCAGAAAGAATTTCTCTTATACATATTTCAAACTGACTCCCGGCCTGCCCCCCGAAACCGAGCCCACCACTGAGCCCACCACTGAGCCTACTACTGAGCCCACCAACGAGCCCACTACGGAACCTACCACTGAACCCACCGTTGAGGCTACTCAACCTGCCACCAAACCCAACACCGAAAACATCACCCCCGAAACCAATCCCGCAACTCAGCCTAATGAAGATGTTGGTGACGATAGCGAAAAAGAGCCTAACAATGTTTTGACTATCGTTTTGATTCTCGTCGGCGGTTTCGCAGTTCTGGGCAGCGGTGCATTTGCTGTTCTTTACATTCTGCGTAAGAAGGACATTATTTAATCGTATTCTATAGGAGGGACGCTTTCCCCTCCATGAATAAAAAGTAAAACTCAAAATAAAAGGAGAAAACAAGAATGAAGAAAAAAATCTTTGGCTTGATTATGGCTCTGTGCCTGATTGTATGCCTGCTCCCCATGTCCGCTATGGCGGCTGATCCCCATCGAATCCAAGTATTCCAGAATGATCAGGGATTCAGAGCCGACTGGTATATGGGCCCCGGTGATGTACACTATGTCATTTCCGAGGATAAACTTATCTCTCTGTGGAACGACATTGAGGCTCCCGAGGATAACTTCGCAAAGTTCGAAATGAATGAGACAGGCGATCACCTGGACATTACTATCAAGAACTTCCAAGTAGAGGACACCATTCAAGGCTACTGGAGTAACTCCACCTTCAAATTGCACGAAGGTGATTACTCCGTTACCATGACCGTGCTGGGCGAAAACAGTTTCTGTACCGACGACCCTGCCTGTATTACGAATATGTCTACCGGCGATTTTCTGATCACCGGCGGTGGCACTCTGTCTGTTGAAACCAAGGGTGAAAGTTCTGGCGGTATCTTTAACTACAACTCCAACATGATCATGAAGGATATCACCTTTATCGGCCTGCAGACTATGCAGGAGGATATGGCTCACCATGTCATCTCTATAACCAAGAGTGGTAATTTGACCTTTGAGAATGTCAAGGCTACCTTTAACACCAACACCGGTTCTGCCGTTTTCTTCTCCCAGCCCGAAGGAAATGATACTGCTGGCCACTCCAACCCTGATATGGACGAAAGCAGAACATTTACCATCAAGAATTCTGAAGTTTATATTAAGCAACTCAAGGGTAGCGCCTGGGGCACCATTGCCTGCCGGAGCACCATTATCGATGACGAAAGCACTGTTGAAATCATTGCTCCTAACGGCCAGCCCTTCTCCAAGGCTCCTACCTTTGACGGTGACGAGTACACCGCTCTTGGCGGCACAAAGCCTGAAACCGCAAAGACCTACAATCCCAGAAAGAATTTCTCCTATACTTACTTCAAGGTAAGCCCCGGCCTGCCCCCCGAGACTGAGCCCACTACCGAGCCCACTACTGAGCCCACTACTGAGCCCACTACTGAGCCTACTACCGAACCTACCACCGAACCCACTCAGCCCGATGCAACTCAGCCCGATGCAACTCAGCCCGATGCAACTCAGCCTGATGCAACTCAGCCTAATGAAGATGTGGGCGGCGATGATGAAGAAGAGCCTCGCAATGTCTTGGCTATCATTTTGATCGTTGTCGGTGGTTTGGTCGTCCTTGGCGGTGGCGTATTCGCTGCTCTTTACATTCTGCGCAAAAAGGGCATTATTTAATTGTATTCTAAGGTAAGCGTGGGACTCCCCACTCTTCCTCGAATAACCCCAGCAAAAACCAAAAATATTTTTAAGAAGGAGAACACAAGTATGAAAAAGAAAATCTTAGGCCTACTCTTAGCCCTGTGTCTGATCATTGGCATGCTGCCTATGACTACCCTGGCCGCCAGCACCGAGCCCGCTGAATGGGCTTGCGTCAGAATTGTCCAAGCCGGCATCGACTGTTATCTTTACGGCAGCAATGCCGGACGGATTGACTACGCTAAGACCGTTGACGGCAAAGTTACCACCGAGGGCGCATCCGAAAGCGATTACAACATCAAGCTCTCTATGGAAGACAGCGTTCTGAAGGTTACCTTCAAGGATATGTATCTTTACTGCGACGCCCAGAACGACCATATCATGACCTTCGGTTACGCTGCAAGAGACATCAACGAAGTCGACACCACCAACTACTCCGTTGAAGTAACCCTGATTGGCGAAAACAAGATTGAAAACACTGCTGCTCAGCGTTTCATGATTAACAAGAACAACGGCACCACCTTCACCGGCCCCGGTTCCTTCTACATGGAAGGCAACAACATTAATGTTATCCACTACTACGGCGGCGACCTCACCATCAAGAACACCACCTTCTCTCTGCTGCAGAACGGCGCATGGAGACAGCACTGCCTGCAGATGGTTAACGGCAACCTGATCATCGAGAACTCCACCGTTGATCTGGTTGATATGTGCGGCGCTGCTGCTG
>JAFXBH010000116.1 GCA_017521875.1 Oscillospiraceae bacterium | reverse complement strand
CATCGCCTCTGCCCACATTGGCAGTTTGGGTGTTCACCACATACAAGATCACCTGGGTATCTTCGGTGGTAGCATCCGGGTCTTTGATGTAGGTCTTGATGCCCACCGGGATGCCGATGTAGCCGTCATCGGACAGAAGTTCCGTATGTACAACATACTGCTCCAATTCCGCAACAGCAAAAATGTCCTGTGCGGTGGCAGCAAAACTGACCGTGCCGATCATGGACAGAACCAGCGTTGCCGCAAGGACGAAAGATAAAAACCGCTTCATTACGCACATCTCCTTTAAATAATGGAACTTACACACAAAAACGATTGTGTTCTTGTATACAATACCATTATATACGATTTTGTAATTATGTCAAGATGCTATATAGAATTATGATACATCAGCAACCTTTCCAATGCAACCGGATAATGCAAAAAATCCGGCGGCGAAGAGCAGCGCTCCATAAGCCGTCGGATTTTTTAATATTTCGTTTGATTAATTTGCAAAGTTATAAGCAGCATCGCCGTAGCGCATCATTGCCTTCACCAGTTCCGCAAAATAGGGATATTGGGTAGCATCAGCGGTTTGATACTTATGGGCATAGGATTCGATGGTGTAGCGCAAGGTGTTGCTGACAGCGGTATCGCCATTGTAAACGGTCACATATACGCTCTCGCGCATCTGTCCTGCGTGGAATCCGCTAAAGTCTACATAGTACTTGCCGGTGCTTTCTTCATACTGGAAGTCAGCAGCATCGATGACCCAGCCTTCTGCGTTGGTATCGCTGGTGATCTTCACCTTTAAGCCGGCTGTGCTGTCCGTTCTGAACTTAAAGCGCATAGTAACGGCATCTTCCAGCACCAGACCCACATTGGTCCAACTTGCGGTGGGATTTTCCACAGTTGCGTAACGGGTGGAAGTTTTGCTCTCCAGCGCAGGTGTGCCGGTAGTACCCCAGGCTGCCTGGGCGTCGGTCAAAGCCGCGTCCACAGTTTCACCGGTGAAGCCGGTAAACTTCTGTGCCATTGCGCCATAACGGAGCAGGTCCACCAGCAGTGTCCGCAATTCTGCATAGGCATCGTTGTTCACCACTGCAGAATTCTTCAGCATCCGGTAGCAGTAATCCGATACGCCGTAGGACAGCGGTGCGCTTGCCACATCTGCGCCATTCCAATCTGCGTGGAGGGTCGCCTGCACTTTTTCGGCGATCTGGTTGGGCGCGATGTCCGTAAAGGTGAATACATACTGACCATTTTCCACTTTGTATTCCGTTACGGTCTTCTCGTTGCCTTTAAAGTTAAATACCACATAGGGATTCTTGTAACTGCTGCTTTCAAACAAGCCGGCATTTGTCTTGAACTGGATTGCCAGATTGCTGTGCAGTTCCAGCGCTGCGTTGGAGAACTTCAGGTCGGGCTGGGGTTCTTCATAACGGTCTGCCTCCAGGGATACCTCGGGCAATACAACTGCTTCGCTGCCGTTGCCAGTGATCACAAAGAGCATACCCTCAGCGGCGTAATCTCTGACATAGTCGGTAACATCCACATAATAGGTACCTGCGCCGTCCACTTCCACAGTACCAAGAGCCTTGCGATTGTAGAGATCAAACTCAAAGAGGCTTTCGTCCTTTTGGTTTGCAGGCGCATTGTTGTATGTCAGGTTTTCGGGCAACTGAGAATTCTTCAGGCCGTAAACCGTCAGGGTCTGCTTACCGGCAGCAGTTGCTGTCATCTTCAAGCGAATAACGCGGCTATACGCATAGTTTGCATCAGCATTAAAGTTGATGTAAGCCTTGCGGATGTTTTCCGGATTCTCATTCTTCTCAGCGGCGTGCAGCGTGAATTCCATATTGGATGTAGCGCCGTTACTGCCAACAGTGACCATATCATCGGCAATCACAATGCCGGATGCGGTTTCAACGATCTCTGTAACAGAGAAGTCGTCCAGATACATTACAGCAGGAGTAGACTGTTCTGCATTATAAACTTCCTTGCCGGAAATCGTGTCGCAAACGATGGCATTGGAATTGCGCATCAGGCCCATTCTGAGAATAAAGTTGCAACAATTCGTGTCGATCATCGTCTGATCAACTGTGAAGGTGTAGGTGTATTGTACCCACTCACCCACATCAGCGGCCGCAATGTTGATTGCCTTATATGTGCCTGCTGCGCCGTTGTGGTACAACCCATTACCAGTGGCGTTCAAACCTGCCCACAAAGCGCCTGCCTTG
>JAFXBH010000115.1 GCA_017521875.1 Oscillospiraceae bacterium | reverse complement strand
CGCACAGGTCAGCAGCATAGAACTTATCAGCGCCGGTCTTGTAAGCCTTTTCTTCCAGACCTTCCAGCTCGTCCGCCTGACCCACATTGCCCGCAACCGCGATGATGTAGGGATTGTCATAGTTCTCTTTCAGCCAGGGAATGATAATGGAAGTATCCAGGCCACCGGAGTAAGCCAGTACAACTTTTTCCACTTTTTTGCTCATAATCTGTTCCTCCTGTTCCCTTGTGGGAATTTTCTGTTATCCGGATTATAGCATAGGCTGAATAAATATGCAAGTACATATTCATTATTTTTTGCCGTTTTACACTACAAAAAACCGTGATTTTTGCCACCTATTTTTAGCAATAATATACAATTAGGTGCTCATTTTACCATTTTCTCGGTTGTTGTCTATGCAAAAATGAATAAAATTGTATGAATACTCTGTATATTTTTCATAAGAATAAATCTGACCCAGCCCCCGCAAAGTGTTGAATTCCCGGCAAAATGGTGATAGAATAACACTAAATTCCACAGTGTATTTCCCCGCAGAAAGAAACAGTAGGAGGATACCTATGAATAAAAAGAAATTTGCAAAAAATTTTTTGCAATTTGTCAAACACCCGCTGGTCAAATTGGTGATTTATTTGACCGGTTTGGTGTTTGTATTATACATCTCCGGCATTCTGGCCGACTTCAGTAAACTGCTGAAAGCCATTTACGAAGCCATATTATCCGAGGACACCCTGTCCATCTGCTTTGCTGGTCTGCTTTCTTTGGGTGTAGCCAAGGGCGCTTCCCTGTTTGATTATTTTTTGGAGGAATCTCTGAAAACAGAAGATGATCACCACAAGATCATCACCCAGTACAGCAAACACAAGCAAACCGACATCCCCATTGACGCCAGTCACGCAGAACCCGGCGGTCAGTTCCTGCGGCTGTATCACACCCGGAAGCAGGATCGGTGCCCCGCCCCGGCCGAACTGGCCAAGGATGCCCCGCCAGAGGAGAAAAAAGCCTGGAAAAAGGCTATGCGCCTCCACCAAAAGAAACTGCGGGAACTGAACGACGAGCGGGATCCCCAGTCCTCCGCCTATAACCAAAATGAGAAGAATATCCGGGAGTACCTGAACGGCAAATTGTGTCTGGCTTCCGTAAATGTATTCGCCAATATTGCCGGAGACACCCAGGTGCGTTTTGACGACAAGGCAGAAGCCCATGTGCTGCCGGACTTCGTCATCGCCCACGCGGAAGATCTGCTGCAGGCCCATAAAAACTCCAAGACCAGCAACAAAGACACCGTCCGACTGAACAATTTCTCCTACGACGGTCACACCCTGACCTTACATACCAGCCGATCTACCTACTACCATATGCTGATCACCAACCGGTGTATGGACTTCAAATTTGCCAATGGCCTGAGTATCCGGGAACTGTATGAATACGAAAACAAGATCTGTCCTCTTGAGCATTCCAAATTCGGTAACCAAATCGGCATCAACGGCCTGATCATCTCCAGTGACGGCTACCTGCTGATTGAAAAGAGAGACCGGAAGAAGAGTACCTGGAAGAATAAGTTTGCCCAAAGTATCTCTTTGGCTCTGAAGGCAGAGTCTCTGGGTGTAGATCGGCGAAACGCCTTCCCTGCCGACCCCCAATCTGCAGAAAACCGGATGCGAAAAATCATTGAGGATACTATAAAATCCAACTTCGGCCTGACTCCCGACGATTATAAGACCTTTGAAATGCAAAGCAATTTCCTGGGTCTGGCACGAGACCTGCTGGAGGGCGGTAAACCCAACCTGTATTTTTATGTAGAGACCAAGCACACCGCCAAGGAACTGAAGGCCATTTTGGAGGACAATGTGAAAGTCACCAAAGAGAGCAATCAGAAGAATGGCACCAATCGGCAGGTCATCTCCACCTCCAAACTGGATTCCAACTACTATCTGGTCAACTTCCATGATTTGGAAATCGACCACGACTATCAGATGTGTCTGCGGCGGCATGTCTCTCTGACCGTACACAGAAAATTCCACCCCCGGTGCAGCCGGCTGGCAGAACTGTGGGATCAGACCAAATCTTTCTACGCCCGGCGTCTGCATCTGACTTTGAAACGGGAGTGCGGCGAGGCGCTGCTGGTAACCCTGGCTTATCTGGAATTGCGCTGGGCGCATATCTGCCAGCAAAAGGCCAAGGCAAATCAGCCCAAAGAGGAAAAGCGAATCGTTGCCTTTGGCGAAATTATGCTCCGGTTTACCCCGGAGAAAAAAGATGGCTCGATTGCCGGCAGCAAGGGTTTCCAAGCCTCCTACGGCGGCACCGAATCCAATGTGCTGGTGGCGCTGTCCACCATGGGTAACGCCACCCGGTATTTGACAAAACTGCCGGACAATGACTTGGGTACGGGCGCTATCCGCCACCTGGAGCGGTACGGCGTAGACTGTGGCAGCATTGTCTCTGCAGGCAATAATTTGGGTATGTATTTCCTGGAGGAATCCACCCCCACCCGTCCGGCCAAGGTGATTTACGCCCGGAAACAAGCGGAAGTGACCACCATAAAGCCGGAGGACATCGACTACGATGCCGCCTTTGCCGACTGCAGCCTGTTCCACATCAGCGGCATCTCCTTTGCCCTGTCCCCCTCTGTGCAGGAGACCTGTTTCCGGCTGATTGACGAAGCCAAAAAACGGAATATCCCTGTCAGTTTTGATTTCAACTACCGCAGCAAACTGTGGAGTGAAGAAGAAGCCGCCAAGATCTACGCCCGGATCGTACCCCTGGTGGATATCGTAATGGGCAGCCGGTTGGATTTGACCGGATTTTTGGGCATTGCCCCGGAAGACTATTTCCGTCACTACCCCAACACCAAATACCTGTCGCTGCGGGAGCGGGAGATCTTATCCCCCGGCCTGCACCGGATCAAGGCCAGCCTGTATACCCCGGAAGACGGCTGCGTCGCTACTACCCAAAAAGACTCTCTGCTGTTGGAGCGGA
Source organism: Oscillospiraceae bacterium (assembly GCA_017521875.1). Classification (GTDB taxonomy): domain Bacteria; phylum Bacillota; class Clostridia; order Oscillospirales; family Oscillospiraceae; genus Faecousia. The sequence continues at coordinate 3,950 of JAFXBH010000115.1, read as the reverse complement.
TCGGCGGCGGCGACGCCTATGCGGCCGGTTTCCTCCACGGTCTTTTGCATTTTGAAAAGGATTATGCCAAAATTCTGGACTACGCTGCCAGTTGCTTTGTGCTGAAAAACACTGTACGGGGTGACATTTTGGCCCTTAGTTCCGGAGAAATCGAGGCCTATCAGGCCTATCAGGCCCAGCACCCCGAACTGACCAAACAAGCAGAAGCAGCAGAACAACCCCAAGCATTAAAGGATGTGACACGATAATGAAAGTATGCTTAAGCATCGCCGGTATGGGCAAAGAATTTGCCCAAATGGCAGAAACCCTCGGTCAATACGGCCAAGTGGATGTGGTAGGCCTTACGGATTTTTCCCTGACCGGCTACGACATCTTCATCGGCAAGCAACTCAGCGAATCCATTTTGGAAACCGCTGACTGCCTGAAAGCGGCTTTCGCCTATAAGACCGGTGTGGACAATTTCCCCCTGCAGAAAATGGCAGAAAAGAATATCCCTCTGGTCAACTCCCACGCTGATTCCAATGTGATTGCCGAATACGCCTTCGGTCTCAGTATCAGTCTGGTAAACCGGATCACCGAATGCGACAAGAAACTCCGCAAAGGTATCTGGTATGACAACGACGACCCTTACTGGGAAAGCATTTTCGATATGAAAGTGGGCCTGTTGGGCTACGGCCATATCGGTCAGGAAATCAACCGTATTCTGCGGAAGAACGATATCGAGACCTTCACCCTGAACCGGGGAGGAGATTATGCTGATATCACGCCGGTGGATACGCTGGAGGAACTGTGTAAAAAGGTCAACCTCTTGATCCTCTCCCTGCCCAAAACGCCACAGACCGACAACATCATCAACCGGGATATTTTGGCCCTGCTGAAGGATAAGTACATCGTCAATGTGGGCCGAAGCAACGCCATTCATCAGGAAGACCTGTACAAGGCTCTGAAACAGAACTATCTGGCCGGCGCTGCCATCGACACCTGGGATGAAAAACCCAAGCACAAACGGGCCAAACTGAAACCGTCCAAATACCCCTTTGTAAAACTGAGCAATGTGGTCCTCTCCCCCCACCAGGCCACCCGGATTGAAGCCGGACATCGGCGGTATGTAGAGGACATTACAAACAAGGTAATCACCTTTATCCAAACCGGCGAACTGATTGACCCGGTGGATCTGGCAAAGGGATATTAAACCCTTTTGTACAAAAAATAACCGCGCAGCAGAAAATTCTGCTGCGCTGGTTTTCGTTTTGTCAAGGAGTATGTCTTCATCATGGCTGATGGCAGTATTCCTTCATGTCTGTCCTATCTTATCACTCTGGTTCAGAGAAGTAAATTTCAAGGACTTTCCTTGCAGACACAAGAGAAAATAGACATTGACAGTGTTGTCTATCTGTGATAGACTAAAGGTGGTCTACTACAAATAGACAGGAGGAATGCTGTTATGGAAAGATTTAAATTAGGAGTGGTAGAAGCCCGTTTTGCGGAAATCATTTGGGACAATGCCCCTTTGAGTACCAGAGAATTGGTTGAACTTTGTCAAAAGGAACTGCAGTGGAAGCGAACCACCACTTACACGGTTTTGAAAAAACTGTGCAATCGTGGAATTTTCGTTACCAAGGACAGTATGATTTACACAAAGATATCCAGAGACCAATTCCGCGCAATTCGAAGTGAGTCCTTTGTGCAGGAAAATTTTCAGGGTTCTTTGCCTGCATTCTTGGCTGCATTTGTCTCCTGTAAGCCACTCACCCTGGAAGAACTGGCAGATATCAAAGAATTTGTGGACTCTTACGGAAAGTGAGGTTTTGTTATGAAAAAAGTATTGCTCGTATGTCTGGCAGTTGTATTTGTTTGTTTGCTCTGTCTTCCCGCAAGTGCTTTTACACCTATTAACGAAGGGCCCTGCGGAGGGAGTATAATGTACCGTCTTGACACAAACACAAAGGTATTAACCATTTCCGGCACCGGCACAATGTGGCACGGCGCACTAAATAAGATTGGCACAAATCATTTTTACAGAGATGTGGAAAAGGTCGTGATTACATCCGGTATCACCAATATCGGCAATAATGCATTTTCAGGTTTTACTGCTTTGAGAGAAATTGTCATCCCCGATACCGTAACCCGCATAGGAGCAGGCGCATTCAAAGAATGTGGTTTGCGGGAGATTTATATTCCCTCCGGTATTCAGGAAATTGGCGAGGGTGCATTTTATGGTTCTTGGTTGCAGTATGCCACCGTTGCTTCCCCCAAGATTGGAGCGAGAGCATTCTCGCATTGCGGCCAGTTAATCAGCATCAAGTTTACCGCGCCCAATGTACAACTGGGAAAGGAACTCCTTGCGAGTTGCGACAAACTGGAAAACATTCTTTTTGAAAACGCCCCTCAGTCGATTCCTGACGGCTTTGTAAAGGAATCCGATCAGTTGAAGTGGATTTCCATTCCTCAGGGCACTACCTCCATTGGAAGCAACGCCTTTTGGCACTGTACATCTCTTGTCTATGTTGAAATCCCTGACAGTGTAACTTCCTTTGGAGAGAAAGTTTTCTATCAATGTACCTCACTGGAGGTAATCAAACTTCCCGACAAATTAACCGACCTCCCTTATTTTACATTTGCCTCTTGCCCCAAGTTAAAATATGTCTATTTACCTAGTTCTTTGAAGCAAATTGGCGAACGGGCCTTTGCAGACTGCACCTCTTTGATTGCAATAAAACTTCCGGAAGGTATTGAAAAAATCGGCGCATCTGCGTTTCGTTCGTGCAGTTCTTTGCAGCAGGCAACTTTTCCGTCCACCCTTTCTTATATTGGTGGTTCCGCATTTTCGGGAACCGGACTAAAAACAGTAGTTCTGCCAAACAGCGTTACCCAACTGGGCGCCGGAGCCTTTAGCGGCTGCTCACAACTGGAAACCGTCAGGCTCTCAGAATCTATGGCAAGCCTCAATGGATCTACCTTCTCTTCTTGCAAAAAATTGACGCATTTAACACTTCCCGCAAACATCACGACAGTCGCCGTGAACGCTTTCTCTTCTTGCAGCAGCCTGGCATACATCCATTGTCTTGGAGATTATCCCACAATTACAAAGGGGTCTAAATTGAACACAGGAAGTTCGGTTACACTATACTATAACGAAGGCACCAGCGGTTGGGATACTCTTTCTGACTTCACCCTGAGTATAATAGATTACACCATACAGAAATGGGAAGGCGAACCGGATCCTCTCCCTGTAGCGCCAGACTTTCAGGAGCCGGCAATCTCACTCCCTGTAAAGCCTACCACTCCCCAGCACAAAGATTTATCCCCATCTCCCGGCGCACAGAGTAGCAAACCCAGCACCCCAAGTATAACGCCTACCCCTTCAGAAACGAAACCTGCAGAAACCACACCTGCAGAAACCACACCTACAGAAACAGGTTCCCCCACATCTCCTACTGAAGTAACCACGCCCGAAGAAACACAAAGCAACACCGAAAACACAGTTGCTACAGACGCAAACGAAACCCAAGGGGCAGAAACAGATATCAACACCCCCAAGGAGGAATCCAACAAGCATTCCCGCGTTTTCCTGTGGAGCGCAATTATCGCTGTGGTTCTGGTCGGCGGCGCAACTGTATTTGTGATCTTGAAGAAGAAAAAGGCCTAAAACAACAGTCCTTTAGAAATTGGCATATAGCGGTTGCTTTCATATAAAACGAATCACAAACCCGCATAAACACCGGCGCTATCATCTGTTTGACCCATTGAATATAAAGGTGTGCGCATAGAAGCAGCGGAGTGGATATTCCACTCCGCTGTTTATGTTATGCTTTTGCCAAGTACTGGGGGCCCAAGGCTTCCAGCGCAATGGACATGCCGCCGGAGGCAGAGCCGGTTGATCCGGCCAGCACATTGACAGCCACGGCCTCGGAAAACAGAATGGAGCCGGGCATATTCAGCATAGCGTT
>JAFXBH010000114.1 GCA_017521875.1 Oscillospiraceae bacterium | reverse complement strand
TCGTGGGTTCTTGGCACGGCTTTTCTGAAATTCAGGAGTTGGCAGAAGAATTGAAGGCTGAGTTTGATGCCCGTCCCGAGGGCACACGGTATTTCTTCTACCAAGCCCCCGGAGAAGCCATTTGGAAATGGCTGACAAAAGACTATGTGTATTTTGATCAGGCTACGCAGGCTGTGGGTAAGTGGCTAGATGAGTTCCTCAAAGAGTACAAGCGCATTGGCGGCAAACTGGATGGCATTTTTACGGACGTAGAGTATTGGCACGGTACAGCATGGCATTTGTGGGCTGATGTATTCTCTGTGAATAATACGAATTGCTATTGGGATATTGTCAATAACCCCAATTATAAAACCGTTCTGCGCCCCAGACTGGAAAAGTACGGCTTTGAGTTCTTGCCGAAAGAACTGCAGGATGACGTAAAGTCTGAGATTTGGACAATGTGTCCGGATGCGAATAACAGCGAAGCATATGACATCTGGAATCTGGTTTTGAACGAATTGCTGACAGAGTGCTTAAACGGATCTGTTTTGGATCCCATGCTGAAGTACTATCCTGATGCCACATACAACGATTACGATAGATTTGACCGCTACGGCTGGCAGAAACACTATGGCGGCGATATGAGCCTTTCTACCGGCAACACCATTAAAGCCGGTAATGTATCCAATACTACCTGTTATCCCGGCAGCGCACCTTGGGATGATAGATTTAATACTTATCAAACTCCTGCAACTTACAACAAGGCCGATTTTGATGCAACACCTTTTAATACCGCCTTGTGGAAGGTAATGGAGAGCAAGGGCGTTAAGGAAGCCGATTCCAATAATCGGTTCAGCGCCTGGGTTACATTCTATAATTTCCGACCGACTTCTGTGGGTACATTCGCCAACACTCCCTACTATTCCGAACTGATGTACCACCTTGGTCTGCTGGATCCCGAGCCGTTTTTGGGTTATATCCTGGATAACGAAGTCATTGGTTTCGGCAAAGACAATCCCGATCCCGATGCCAGCGACCCGGATGTGGTTTGGACTGTGGTCCGGGAACTGCTGGGCGAATTGACTCGCGTGGCCGGCTACTCTGATCGGAAAACCATTATGATTCCCGGCAACTGGAACAATGACTTCATCCTCTCCGGTATGTATGCAAACGGCAGAAACATCTGGCGTATCACACCGGATACTACCGGCGATATGACTCTGGACGCCTTCAAGGTAGAGGGGGCAGATCCCACCTTCTATATCAACGGTCAGACTGTTACGTTCCCCCAAGGTAAGATTATTGCAGATAGCGAAATTTCGAAGGTTGGCACTTGCGGTTACTGGGTAGAGACCCCTGCCGATGTGATGCCTGTCATTACCGGTGACAAAGACCGTTATGCAAAGGATCCGTCCTTCCTGGAAGATTTTGAAGATTATGAAAGCGGTATGCGGTTGGATAAAACCATCAGCACTGCATGGGATCTTATCACCGGCACGGCAAAGATTCAGGACAACAGTGGAAATAAAGTGCTGGCATTTACCGGCTCTGCTACCATTACCAATGTAAATTCCATCAAGAACATCACCGCAGGCGACAGTTTTGCCAAGCAGCAGATATGGGAGGTAAATGTTACCGTACCGGATGGCGGCGAACTGATTGTGCTGCGTTGCGCCAGCAAGGATTTGGGCGTCAAGATTGCTGACGGCAAGGTGTATTACGGCAACGATGATGACTATGTGGAGATTCCCAATGTCAGCGTATCTGCCGGCAGTACATATAAAATCCAGAGAAAAGTTGACCTCCGCACCGCAGATAACTGTACCAGCGCCTATACTGTCTATGACAGCACTGGCAAGGTTCTGGGCAGCGTGAAGAATGCGCCTATGCGTAAGGTAAATATGCCCATTGCCAATATGCATTTCGTTGCCAAGAAGGTAACCGGCACAGCCTACATTGATGACTATAAGATTTACCCCGCCGGCGTAACCACAGACTTCTCGGTATACGATGCAGCAAATGGTCAAGAGGTAGATGCCAGCGTATCCAGAAATACAGATACCGCATACCGTGTGTCTTGGCTGAATGCTACCGACAGTGATGTGGTGGCTCGCGTGTACAACGGCGATACCGTGATCAGCGAATTTACAATGCCTGCCGGTCAGGACGGTGTCAGCACTGCTGTTGTAAAG
>JAFXBH010000113.1 GCA_017521875.1 Oscillospiraceae bacterium | reverse complement strand
TTTTCACTATATGTCAAATGATTGAAAACGGAGGAAAAATCTTTTGCTGAAATTTTGTAAAATTAATAACTTATCCAATAAAAATATGCGTTGTATTCTTTTTGTTGCACTTTGTTGGATTGCCGGTATTATGATAGGCATTATTTTGGCAGGGGATACACTTACAGGAAACAATGTTGCTCGTTCAACTGAGTTGCTGGGAGATATTTCTTTTGGTTGGAATCTGCTTGTGCTTAGCATTCCTGTCTTTTTGCTATTTTGGTTTATACGACGGAATTGGATTCCTGCTGTACTTATTTTAATATTTTTTAAAGCATTCCTGTGTGGTTTTACATATACCTTTGTATCCCGATATTTTGGGGATTGTGCATGGTTGATTCGTCCATTCCTTTTGTTTGGTTCATCCTGCTCATCAGTTCTTATTTGGTATATGGTATTTACACATATTTTCAATCAAGCATATATGCGTACGCATTTAGCGTTATCATACAGTTTGATTCTTTTAGGAATTTCACTGGCAAATATTTTTCTAATTTCACCCTTTTTAGAAAGGTTGATTCCTTATTTTTAGAGAAAGGTTACGTATTCATGTTGGATTTAATTAAGGCCTATGAAAATTACCTGGCTAAGGTAAAACAGGCATCTGCCAACACAATTGGATCCTATATCAGAGATATTCGGCAATTTTCCGAATGGCTCGATGTAGATGTGCTGGATGCTTCCCAACAGAATATTAGTGTCTATCTGCATTATATGGAGCAGGACGGTCGATCTGCTGCAACCGTATCCAGAACCCTTGCAAGCCTGAAGAACTTTTATGCGTATCTTGTTTCGTCCGGTTTTTGCGAGAAGACACCTGTGACTGATATTCATGTCAGCAGGGGAGAAAAGAAGTTGCCGCAGATACTTACCGGAAGGGAGATCGAATTACTGCTGTCTCAGCCTATTTGCGTGGACGCAAAGGGTTTTCGGGATAAAGCCATGCTGGAAGTTATGTATGCAACAGGTATGCGTGTCAGCGAACTGATTAACCTTGACATAGATGATTTTAATTTAGAGCAGGGCGTGATTAAGTGCGCTAGTGCGAAGAAGACCCGTTCCATTCCGTTGTATCCTGCGGCGCTTCGTGCCTTACATATGTATGTTCGTGATGTTCGGGAGTCTATGCTGGCGGATGTCTCAGAGCGTGCATTGTTCGTAAATATTAATGGATCCCGTATGAGTCGACAGGGTTTCTGGAAGATTCTGAAACATTATCAGGAGTCTGCACACATTGAAAAGGAAATTACGCCGCATACACTGCGTCATAGTTTTGCAGTCCATCTTTTGGAAAATGGCGCAGATTTGGATTCCTTGCAGGAACTTATGGGACACTGCGATATTTCCTCTACGCAGGTATATACACAGATGATCAATAATAAATTGAAGTCTGTATATGAAAAATGTCATCCAAAAGCATAAAAGGTCTATCATTTATAATGAAATGATAGACCTTTTTTCTGTTTTATATGTAGAATTTTTCTGTACAAGCCGGAGAGGGGAGAGGACAAATTTTAGAGGCCGGTCATAGCCGCCAGCACTTCAACTTCCATTTTTTGAATTCTGCGTTCCATCGCAAGACCGTCGTCAATGGAAACGTCTGTAAATTTACCGTTAGCAGTACAAATAATTCTGTTTGTTTTGCCTTCCAAAAGTTTCTCTACGGCTAAATAACCCATTTTTGTTGCATTAACTCGATCTCGTCCAGTAGGTACGCCGCCTCGCTGAATGTGTCCAAGGACCGTAACGCGGGGATCCAGGTCAATGGATTCCTTAATTTTTGCAGCGATTTCTGCAGCAGAGCCGGATCCTTCAGCAACAACAATCATATAATGCGTAAAGCCGTTGAACCTTGCGCTGCGGATTTTTTCAATAACATCTCTATTGAAATCAATGGGTTCTTCCGGAACAAGAACAGCGGTAGCGCCAACAGCAAGACCTACATACATAGCCAAAAATCCGGCGTTTCGACCCATAACCTCTACCACGGAGCAGCGTTCGTGGGATTGCATAGTGTCACGCAGACGGTCAATGCATTCAATTGCTGTATTGGCAGCGGTATCAAATCCGATAGAATAGTTGGTGCAACTGATATCATTATCAATGGTAGCGGGTATACAGATAACATTAACACCATGGTTAGATAATGCTCTTGCACCACGGAATGTACCGTCTCCGCCTATGGCTATTACACCGTCAAGGCCTAGAAATCTACATGTAGACACAGCCTTTTTCTGACCTTCCTCGGTTAAAAATTCCTTGCTGCGCGCAGTATACAGAATTGTACCACCACGATCTATAGTATGTGAAATGCTTTTTTCATCCAAGCGAATTAAATCTCCGTTGATCAGACCGTTGTAACCACGACGAATTCCGTAACACTCAATACCATGGAACATAGCGGTACGTACAACAGAACGGACTGCGGCGTTCATACCGGGCGCGTCACCACCGCTGGTGAGCACACCTATACGTTTAATACCCATAGAATTTACCTCCAATTATATTCATTATTTATTCTACCATTGGCAGAATCTGTTGTAAAGGGGAAAGATTCAATTATAGGGAAGTGGAATATTCTTGAAGGATTATTCTGATCCTTGAAAATAACGAACGCAACAAAATAGGAAATTTTTGTTGTGAAAATCGAAGAATCAAATGATCTGCGCCCAGTTGGGCTGCAGATCATTTTGCTTTCTTCGAGTCCATAACATAAACATTTGTCACCGGAGCAGGAAGAATTTCCTTAAAACCTTCCTGCGCAAGGGTATGAATAACCTTGTATGTATCATAAGCAGCACGCAGTTCATCAGTATGAACAAAGGAATACATACCCTTATATTTCAGTTTTTTAACATTACCTTCACTATCAAAAATAGGCTTTCGTTTAATAACAATAGTGAAACAACCTAAAAAAGTATGAGGGTTATAAACCATAGAAACCTGCTCACGCAAACCTTTGTTTACACGAGTGAACACCTGAGCAGTACAACAAAGTATACGATTATTTTTCCTGTTCTGTGTAGCAACTTCAAGCATACCTTCAGGCAGTTTATTCAAACCGGACATAAACCAGTTCTGAATCTCATCTATACCAACAATAACACCTTTATGACCGTTGGTATAAGTAAGTAATTGCTGCCATTGTTTCAGTTCGTCATCTTCAGAAGAAACAGCAAAATTAGAAATCACTTTAGATTTTGGATACTGTTTCTGATACCGGAGCATCATTTCAACACAGCCGATCGTCTTGCCACATCCCTGCTCTCCACAAAACATATGAATACCACGGGGGTAAAAATAATCAGGATCCCGCTCGATCAGATCAAGCACATACCGTCGAGGAACTTGGACAAGCAACTGATAGAGCATATTAGATTTATGCTGCACAACCTGTCCGGAACGGGGAATTGTCTTTTTTTCTTTAATTTTAAAATAGAAAGCCCAAATAGAGCAGAGCAAAAGAAAAACAACAAGCAGACCAAACAACGGCACAAGAATATATGAAGACAATTTAAGCATATCCAATAAAAGATTAAAGAATATTTTCATATAATCACCATTACAACCAAGGAACCATATCCCAAATAACTTTCACAATAGCAACACCGACACGGAAAAGTAAAAGGGAAATTACTAATTGAAAAATCTGCGCAACAGTTTGCATAGGTAAGAAATAAGTAACACCACGCAAAATGTTAGTAAAAGCAGAAACAGTACTAGGCTCAAAAACCCAATTAATATCAGGTAAAAAAAACAAAGACCATTTTGTAACATGAATAAGAAGAATAGAAACAGCCTTAAGTAACATAATTAACTATCCTTTCCTTTTAGATCCAGTCTTTTTGGATCCAGATGAGTTAGAACGATTTTTAATAGACCATGCACCATGGCCCCAGGATTCAACAGAGCCACCAACAGCGCTAATAATACCAGGTAAAAGTAAAAACATACGCCAAAAGAAAAAAATCCACAAAGAAGCCGACAGAATAGGATCAACATAAGGCTTATATCTAGAATACCAACTAAGATCCAAAACAGCAACTTTTCCGTGCATATTCAAAAGATTATTATCTGCAGCATCAAAATCTGCATAGATGACAGGAGCCTGCGGTTCGGCTGTAATAACCAAATCAGCAACATATTTACCAGCCTTAATCAATTCTGCAACAAACGCAAACTTTTCTTCATAGAAAAGTAAAAATTCATCCATAATAGCACGAGCATCATCTTCACTAGGAATAAAAAGAGAAAGTAATAAAGTCTGTAAAGGATCAATAATAGCACTTGCTACCTTTGCTCCAATAGAGTCAGCAAGGCCTGATATGCTTTCCGAAATTCCACGAAGCCAATCAAGCACACCAGAATCACCGGAATCACCTGAGTCACTCCCGCCAGTACTTGGGTCAGTAGGTTCTGATTCTTCAGATCCTGAATCACCTCCACCAGTGGACCCGGAGCCGGTGGAGTATTCTGAAAAGTTGCGTTAGCAGTTAACCAGTTATAAAATTCTTCAGAAACAACCTGATCTGAAGAGCCAAAATCTACCTCGCGAGAAAATCTATCCTTCCAAGTATTATTAAAATAAGCATAGTAAGAAGAATTGTCACCATGGAAAAAAACAACATCTAGAAAATCAGAAGGACGAAAACCAAAAGAAAAAAAACTAAAAGTAGTCTCACGAAAACCGTCTGGAGAATCAACACCCGAAAAAGGAACAAGACAAGAAAAATTTACAGATTCAGTAAAATAAGTATCAAGGAAACTAAGAGACTCATTAAGTTTCCAAACACCGCACACGGTATACTCCACAGGAGCAGCATTGACATTGACTGGGATCAAAGCCAAAAAAGCAAAAAAGAAAACAACACATGCCATCACAAGAGATCCGGCACGAATAAACATACTTTTCATATATACCTCCATTCAAAAAAAGTAAGTAACACAAATCACGAACCCGGGAAAATGCCAGGGCTTAAGAACAGTGTTACAAAAAAGAGGACACGCCCGAAGGCGTGCCCTTACAGGTGCCATTAGGCAGAATGCAGCATACCGATCACAAAACTGATACCCTTGCGCAGAGCAATAAAACCGATCATGACAGGCAGAACAACAGGCAGCAAACCAGTAATCTGATCCAAAACACCGCCAAGCATATCAGCGGTAACAATTGTAGACAGATCTACAGCAGTCTCAGTCAGCATACGACTACCTCCTTTCAAAAGAAAATTCTAAAGAATTTATATCCAAAATAGCAAAGAACGACAACGACAAAAAACAGCAGAAAACCAGATGTAAGAGTCTGGAGCTCAACAGAACGCTGGATCTGATCTTCGTAATCCGCCGAGTCGGCTATTAAGGTTTCCATTTCTAAACAAACATTAGATAAAGTCACTTTGTAAATACAGGGTGAAGAAGAAGTGGTACTGAAAGCATTTACTCTAAAATAGGGAACAAAAGAAAAAGCACCATCAGGATAAGACGCAAAATCATAAGAAAAAGAATATGAATCACCAGTAAAATCCACAGATCTAAAAAGATCAGAACTTATTACTTTGGAATCTTCAGACCTGAAAATATAGTACTGACTAATAGAAGTAACATTATAGTTAGCATTACCAACTGCTTCTACAATGAAATCAAAAGAAATTCGCGTACCGACAGGCAAATGGCCAAGTTCAAGACCGTAAGAAGTGACAGGATAAACAAAAATATTATAGGAAGAAGACGGATCTGCAGTAAAAGATATCGAATCAACACCATTACATGAAGCAACACTACTAGAAGTATTGCGATCAGTAACATTCATAGAGAAATAATCACAAGAAAGAGGAACAGTAATAACTTTATGAACCAAACCTTCCTTGACAGTAAAATCAAGATCAAGATAATCTATTGGTTTAGTTGGTGCAAAAGCATTAACACACAACGGTGCGCACCAAGAAACAATAAGCAGAGAAACCAACACGGAGGTGATCCACCGTTTATGCTGCATATATTTTTTTCGCATAGAACACCTCCTAAAAACAATTAAAAGGGAAAATTAACATCGTCATCGTAGAGCAAATTAAAAATCTCATTGCTGAAATAAGCAACTGCTGAGTTGCAACCGTCAGACATAGGCGGCAGGGAAGAGCCAGACTTCCGGATCCGAGAAAAATGCTCTATGATGGCATTTTTATATTTAGGCTTCAAATCTTTTTTGCCATGATACTGACGAGCCATAAGTAATAGATCGTGTATAGTACCATGCATCTCAGTAAAAGCCAAAAGAAACTGACAATATTGCTTAATAAGATGATCTTCAGTCTTATAGAAATTATATGGTTCACCAGGAGTAGCCCAAAGGCGAATCGTCTCGATCTGACCGAGAACACGTTCCCAATAATAAGCAATAGGCCAACGAGATTTATTTGAATCAGACGTTGGAACACATACAGTAAGATAGTTACGAAGAACACCGGCCGACAAAACGCCGATACTTTCACGCTGAAGCAACTGATCAAGAGCAGCTGCTGCACGATCATGCCGCAGTTGTAATTCAATACGGATCCAATGTCGATCCGTATATCCACGTTCAGCAGCTTTATCATAAACACGGATCATTACATCGGACTCTTTCCGTCCGATATAAACAGAAATACCAAGAATACCGGTATTTTGATCCATGGATTCAACAATTTCATGTTTTTTTGATTTACTTCGGTAATTCTGTTCCCGAATATCATAAACAAATCTATGTATATCAATCACGCCCATGTGATCATCATAAGCAAGGTCAAGACGAGTTACATTACCATGATACTTGCTAATCATTTCAAAAAGAGATATCCAGCCGACTGTACTATGTTCTTCGAATGTCCGACAACCTTGGCCGGAAAGATTAAGACAGACACCCATATCAGTAC
>JAFXBH010000112.1 GCA_017521875.1 Oscillospiraceae bacterium | reverse complement strand
CTATACAGGTTTTGCCACTGGCATTTTTGGTGCGGAAGTTGCCGCCTGGTTTGGCGCGACGGGATATTTGCTGTTCCACTATTTCAAGCGAATGAAGCGGGAAGCATAAGAAAAACCCACAGGAAATTTCCTGTGGGTTTTGTGTTTATTTTCCCGCCACTCGGGCTTCAATCCGCTCCAATGCATAGAGCATTTTGTTGTAAGTTTCCTGGGAGACCTTTTGCAGATATGCGCTCTCATAGGCTGCTATCGCTTCGTGAATCCGGACAACCCGGAAGGGAGATTCCGGCTCATGAACGGTAAAAATGGGGGTGTAAGAATAATTGGTAATCTTGGTAGCACCGGTGCGGTGATCTTTGGTAATCTCCAAGTCCAGTACGATGGAGTATTCTGAGCCAGCCCGGGCGGCATCGGAGAAGAAATCACCCAAAGAGTAGGCTACCAGTTGTCCCTTTTCCGGGTCGAACTGGATTTGCTGCACATAGTGGGAATGGGTGCCGATGATGGCGTCCACGCCATAATCCTGCATCAGGGTCACGATTTTTTTCTGACTGACGCTGATGGTGTTGTTAAACTCACTGCCCCAGTGGAGCAGAGCAATGACGATGTCCGGTTTTTCCCGGTTGACTGCCGACAGAATGGAGGAGATTCTCTCTGTATCCACTGTCTGATAACCGCTGTCGTAATCGGCGTAGAGAACATTCACGCAGTTCTCACTGCCCACCGGCAGCGCCATACCGTCCATACCCTTGGTGAATGCCACAAAGGCCATTTTTACGCCGTTGACATTGCGAATGGTATAGCCCTTGCTGGCTCGGAAGGCATTGTTGTCAGCATACACGCCCAAAGGCTCCATACCCGCACTGCGTACCCCATCCATAGAGGCGATCAGACCGGCCAAACCCCGGTTAATGGAGTAAGAATTGGCCATTTGCACCAGATCCACACCGGCCTTCTGCAAGGCGGTGGCCATAGACTGGGGAGCGGAAAAACTGCTGCCGTAGGGTTCACCATACAGATTGCCCTCAAAATTCACCGAGGAGATATTGGCATCTGCCAGCAGATGGGCCACATCCAAAAAGGCATTGGTGTAATCATAATTGGTACCGCCGGCGGCCACCGTGGAATCGTTGATATTCAGGTCGCCCACTGCCGCATAGTGGATTACTGTGGTGGAATTATCCACTGTCTGCTCAGGTTCGGTGGGCAGAGCAGATTCCCCTGAGGGGACGGTCTGACTGGGCTGGGTGGCATCGGGGGCTTGCCCCGGCTTTTTCCGTGACAGAGTGAATATAAGAATCAGGCAGGTGATCAGTACCACACCCGCAATACCTAACCGCAGAAGGGTTTTTTTGAAATTTGCCTGTTTTCTTGCCCGCTGGGCTGCTTTTTCCTGCCGCATACGTCTGCGTTCTTCAGGACTGGAGAGCATACTGCCACCTCCTTCGTTAAATTTGCCATTAGTATACACCATTTCTACAGATTTCACAAGACCTCAAATCAAAACCTTTACACCGAATCAAATTTAAGGTAAAATAGATTCAAACAGGAGGTGCAAAACGATGTACCAGGATGCAAAAGAAGAATTGCAGCGCCTGCAAGAGGCGCTTTTGGAGGAAGAAGCCAAAACTCCGGATACAGACCCTGCCGATTGGGATTTGGAAGAGGCGCTTTCCGATATTCCGGATTTGCCTGCGCCTAAGAAAAAACCGACTCCCTTGCTGCTGATTGCCATACCGGTGTGGACTGCTTTGGCGGCGATTGCGCTGCTGGTGTGGATCCTGTATACCAAGGGGTGGATCGGATGAGCCGGCCGGTAGGAAGATTTGCCCCAACACCCTCCGGGCGGATGCATTTGGGCAATGTATTTGCCGGAATGATTGCATGGTTGTCTGTGAAGTCCCGGGGCGGCAGTATGGTACTGCGGATGGAGGATTTGGACACCCAGCGCACCAGCGGGGAATATGCCGAGGTGCTGCGGAAAGACCTGCAATGGCTGGGTCTTACCTGGGACTTGGAGACTCCGCCCCAAAGTAGCCGCAGCGGCGTGTATGATAAATATTTCCGGCAACTGGAAGAGTTGGGGCTGTTGTACCCCTGCTATTGTACCCGCAGCCAACTCCATAGTGTGAATGCCCCCCACCTGTCCGATGGCACCTATGTATACCCCGGTACTTGCCGAAACTTAACACCCCGGCAGCAGGCGGATTTTGGCAGAGATCCTGCCTGGCGGGTGACCGTGCCGGATAAAGAATGGACGGTGGAAGACCTGGTGCAAGGCACATACCGGGAGAATTTATCTACCCATTGCGGAGATTTCGTAGTGCGCCGGGCAGACGGAGTCTATGTATACCAACTGGCGGTGACCGTGGACGACGGGGAGGCAGGGGTGACAGAGGTAGTCCGTGGAATGGACTTGCTCAGTTCCGCTCCCCGGCAGATGTATTTGCAGTCGCTGTTCGGATTCTCTCATCCGGCTTACGGCCATGTGCCGATGCTTCTGGCTGCCGACGGCAGACGGCTGAGCAAACGGGACAAAGATATGGACTTGGGTTACTTGCAAACTTGTATGAAACCGGAAATGCTCTTGGGACTGCTGGCCTATCACGCCAACCTGCTGGATAGCCCCGAGGCAATATCTGCCCGGGAACTGGCAGGAGAATTTGCTTGGGAGAAACTGAAAAAAGAGGATATTTGTATAGATGTATCTTCATTTGTTTCCTAAACGGCTAGACAAAATATTTTACCTGTGGTAGAATATGGAATGATTTTTAAGACCTTTAAGGAGGAAAGTGTTATGGCAGCAAAACCGATTTTAGTGGTAATGGCAGCGGGTATGGGCAGCCGTTACGGCGGACTGAAACAGATCGACCCGGTAGGTGGTCATGGGGAAGCCATTTTGGATTATTCTCTGTATGATGCCCACGAAGCGGGTTTTGAAACAGCAGTTATCATTATTAAGAAAGCCATTGAAAAGGACTTTATGGATACCGTGGGCAAGCGCCTGGAAAAATGCCCCATGGAGATCCGTTACGCCTATCAGGAATTGGACAAGATTCCTGCCGGCTGCACAGTTCCGGCAGAGCGCACCAAACCTTGGGGTACCAGCCACGCAGTGTTGTGCGCCAAAGATGTGATTGGTGATGCGCCTTTTGCGGTGATCAATTCTGACGACTACTATGGCAAACAGGCTTATCGGGAACTGTATCAGTACCTTTCCGGGCTGGCCGGCAAGGCAGGGGATTACTGTATGGTAGGCTACCGGCTGGGCAATACCGTTACAGACAATGGCTCTGTTGCCCGTGGCGTATGCAATGTAGACGCAGACGGCTACCTGACACACATTGTGGAACGTACCCGGATTGAGACCTATGCAGACGGCATCCGCTTTACTGCAGATGACGGCGCTACTTGGGAAGACTTGGCTGCGGACACACCGGTATCTATGAATATGTGGGGTTACACCCCTGATTTCCTGACAGTGGTGGAGCAGGATTTCCCCCGGTTCTTCCGTGAGGAAGTGCAGGCGAATCCTGCCAAAGCGGAGATGTTCCTGCCTATGACCGTAGGCCGCTTGCTGAAAGCCGATCAATGCCGCGTCAAGGTGCTGCGGACTGCCGACAAGTGGTTTGGCGTCACCTATGCCGCCGATAAGCCGGTGGTGGTGGAGGCACTGAAAGAGATGACAGAGCAGGGATACTACCCCGACGGTTTGTGGAAATAATTTTTCGAACCTTTTTGCTGCAACAGAATATCTTGGAATGAGCGGTGAATCACCGCAAAAAATTTCGGAGGTATTGGTTATGTGTAACAATAACGGTTTCTGTGGCGGTAATATTTGCTGGATCATTTTGATCATCGTTCTGCTGTGCAACTGCGGCGGTGGCAACTTCCTGGGCGGCGGCAATGGCTGCGGCTGCGACAATAACTGCGGCTGCTGCTAAGTAAAAAAAGAAGGGTGCGCTACGGCGCACCCTTTTCAGTTTGTCAAAAAATTGTTTTTGACAAACTGACAGAGGTCAATAAAACCGTCAAGACAAGCAACTCCCACTCGTCGGCGTACAGGTGGTACGGTAGAGT
>JAFXBH010000111.1 GCA_017521875.1 Oscillospiraceae bacterium | reverse complement strand
CTGTGCTGATTGAAGGACTTGCTCAGATGCTGGAAGACGGAATGCCACTTCCGGAGTTTTACGAAGAGGTTATGCACCGTACCGGATATGTTGAAATGCTGGAAAGTAAGCCAACAGAAGAAAATAAGACCCGTTTGGAAAACATTCAAGAGTTAAAATCAAGCATCAATGCTTATGTACAAAACACAGAATCTCCCTCTCTGGCTGGCTTTTTGGAAGAAATTGCCCTTTATACAGACATTGAGAATTATAATGAGGGCGACGACGCCGTTGTTATGATGACAATGCACTCCGCCAAAGGCCTGGAATTTCCAAGTGTGTTTATCGTAGGCTTTGAAGACGGGCTGTTTCCGGGTATGCGCGCTATCGGCGACCGGGAAGAAATGGAAGAAGAAAGAAGACTTTGCTATGTTGCTATTACCAGAGCAAAGCAGAATCTCTTTATCACATACGCCAAGCAAAGAATGTTGTACGGCCGTACCAATGCATCTATGCCCTCCCGTTTTTTGCGGGAAATTCCTGAAAATCTTACGGTTAAAAAGGGTGGTTATCATGCTGTACCCACGTATAATACCGCACCTACAAGACCAAAGGTAAATGCCTATCAATCTGCATATTCTTACAATAACACTTCCAAAACAGTCAATATTGATTTTAATAAGGGTGATATGGTACAGCATTCTTCTTTTGGCAGAGGCATGGTACTGAGCGTTGTAAAAATGGGCAATGATGCACTATTGGAAATTGCATTTGATCAGATTGGAACTAAAAAATTGATGGCTAAGACGGCATCTGCCCATATTAAGAAACTGTAACAATTTTATTTTTCTGTCATATACTTCCCTGAAGGGGGCAGTTGGATGGGAAATGTTTCAAGGTTCTTGCGGCTAATCATTGTCATACTTATTATATCTATCGTTTGTTTGGTTGTTTTTCGCATTCGTTTTCACGATGCCATTTGCTCACTGGCGGAGACACAGGTGAGCAATACGACCTCTGATCTGATCAATGATGCCATTGATCGACAGATTGAAGACGGAAACATTCAGTATGATCGTATGGTCTATTTTGAAAAAAATCTGGATGGCCGAATTACCGCTTTGAAGACCAATATGAGTGAAGTAAACCGGCTGAAGACGGATATACTGAATTTGATTAATGATGAGATTCTTGCACTGAGCACGGATGACCTTGGAATCCCCTTGGGAAGTTTAATTTTGCCGGAATTATTATCCGGCAGAGGGCCCGAAATACCCATACAAATTTTATCGATTCGGAACTCTGATGCATCTTTTTTCAGTAATTTTTCGGAAGCGGGTATTAATCAGACACTGCAGCAATTGACAATGCAGGTCAGTGTTGATGTTACGGTCTTAGTTTTAGGACAAACTGATAGTTTCACCATTAGCAGTCAGGTTGTGGTTGCAGAGACAATTATCGTTGGAGATGTACCCGATACCTATTTTCAAACCGGAGGATAATATGAAAGATAGAATTCTGGAATTAACAAAACTATTAAATCAGGCTAATCATCAGTATTATGTGTTGGATAATCCCCAGATGCCTGATTTTGAATATGACAGGCTGCTTAGAGAATTAGAAAATTTAGAAGAGGCATATCCTGATTATGCACAACAGGATTCTCCTACCAAACGGGTAGGTGGTGAGGCACTGAGTAAGTTTGATAAAGTCGCCCACCCGGTTCCGCTGATGAGTCTGCAGGATGTGTTTTCTTTGGAGGAATTGGATGATTTTCTTGCAAAAATTCTCCAGGATTATCCTGAAACTACTTTTACAGTAGAACCGAAGATTGACGGTCTTTCTGTAGCGCTGGAATATGAAAATGGTAAGTTCGTGCGCGGTGCCACCCGTGGTGACGGTGCGGTTGGTGAGGATGTAACAGAAAATCTGAAGACTATATATTCCATTCCTATGAGCAT
>JAFXBH010000110.1 GCA_017521875.1 Oscillospiraceae bacterium | reverse complement strand
ATTATTGCTCCCCTGGAGCAACGCATTAAGAAGAAAGCCGAGAAGAATTTGGCCATTGCCAATCGTTCTTTGGCAATCATTGATGCCTTGGCTGAACAGGGTATATAAAGAAAGAGGTGCGGCTATGAAGATCATTCTGGACGCAATGGGCGGAGACAATGCTCCTTTGGCACCTGTAATGGGCGCTGTGGATGCGGCAAAAAAATGGAATGCCCAAATTATATTGGTAGGCAGAGGAGAGGAGATCCTTGCAGTCCTCCGGGAGCAGGGAATCGACACTTTACCTGAGGGCGTGGAGATGATCCACGCAGAGGGCGTAGTGGATAACCACGAAGATCCCACCGTAGCAGTGAGAAAACAGAAAGATTCCTCCATGATGGTAGGCCTGAAAATGCTGGCCGATGGTGAAGGTGATGCATTTATTTCTGCCGGTTCTACCGGCGCGTTGCTCACCGGTGCGACTCTTCTTGTCAAGCGGGTAAAGGGTATCCGCCGGGCGGCCATGGGCCCTGTTATGCCCAATAAAGCAGGCGGCAAGACGGTCATTTTGGATTGCGGCGCCAATGCAGAATGTACGCCTGAATTCCTGCTGCAGTTCGGTGTGGTGGGCTCTCTGTATGCAGAAAAATGCCTGGGCGTGAAAAACCCCAAGGTTGGTTTGCTGAATATCGGCAGCGAGGATACCAAGGGCACAGACCTGCAGAAGGCCGCCTACGCTTTGCTTTCGGAAGCAGGGGAGAAGGGACTTATTAACTTCGTTGGCAATGCAGAAGCCCGCGATGTGCCTCTGGGTATGGTAGATGTGGTAGTATGTGATGGCTTCGCTGGCAATGTGCTGCTGAAATCTATTGAAGGTACGGCTATGTTTATGGGCAGCCTGATGAAGCATAAGATTTTCAAGCGCAGTTTCCTGTCCAAAATCGGCTATCTGTTCTGCAAACCCGGCGTGGACGAGGTAATGGGAATGCTGGACTACCGTACCATTGGCGGCACCCAGTTTTTGGGCATCCGCAAGCCGGTGATCAAAGCCCACGGCTCCTCTGACGCTCTGGCGTTCTGTAATGCAGTGAAGCAGGCAATGGAGGCTGCTAAGACGGATATCTCCGGAGAATTGGAGCAGAGCCTGGCAGCGCTGACGGAAAAGGAGTCTTCCGATGATTAAGGATTTGGAAACCGCCATCGGTTATCAATTCAAAAACATTACATTGCTGCAAAACGCCCTGACCCACTCTTCCTATGCCAACGAACAGTGGCATAACAGCCTGAAAAGCAATGAGCGGCTGGAGTTTTTGGGAGATTCTGTCCTTGGTATGGTGGTGGCGGAACACCTATATAAAACCTTTCCTGACCGTCCTGAGGGAGAATTGACCCGTATGCGGGCGGATATGGTTTGCGAGACCAGCCTTGCGCAGATTGCCCATAAAATCAACCTGGGCAACTACCTGCTGCTGGGCCACGGCGAAGAGCAAAGTGGCGGCAGAAACCGGCCGTCTATTCTGGCTGATGCAGTGGAATCTGTGATTGCAGCCTGTTTTCTGGATGGCGGTATGGCGGCGGCGGAGAGTTTTATCCGCACATTTGTCCTGACCAACACCCCGGTGCAGGCAATGAAAAATACCGATTATAAAACGGCGCTCCAGGAACTGGTGCAGCAGAAGAAAAATCAGCAGATCGCCTATCGATTGGTAGGAGAGAGCGGCCCGGACCACAATAAGGAATTTGTGGTGGAAGTAGACCTGAACGGAGCGACTGTGGGCAAAGGCATTGGCTCCAGCAAAAAGCGAGCCGAGCAGGATGCTGCTCGTGTGGCCCTGGAAAAATTAAAATAATTGTATAATCCCTCCTGTGGCGGAAAAAATACCACAGGAGGGATTTTGCTATGACAGAAAAAGAATACGGGAAAATGATTCAAAATATGGCGCCCAAATCGCCCATTGGAAAGGATTGTCTGAAAGCCTTTCTGATCGGCGGACTGATCTGCTGCCTGGGACAGGTTTGTATGAACGGCTATTCTGCCCTGGGACTGGATGAAAAAGCCACCGGCGCTGCTACCTGTATCACCTTGATCACTCTTTCTGCGCTGCTGACAGGCTTGAGTCTGTACGATAATATTGCCAAACACGCCGGCGCCGGCACGCTGGTGCCCATCACCGGTTTTGCCAACGCCATCGCCGCCCCCGCCGTAGAATTCAAAACCGAGGGATTCATCCTGGGCACCGCCGCCAAAATGTTCACCATCGCCGGCCCCGTCATCGTCTACGGCGTAAGTGCAAGTGTAGTGTATGGACTTATTTATTGGATAACAACGTTGTTTTAACAAAAAAGGCTTGACCGAATCGGTCAAGCCTTTTTATCATACACCGCCAGTAAATACTACTGCTAAGCCGCCTGCAATGAGGTAAAGTAAAGTGGTAATGATAGGCCATGCAAACACCCAAATCCATTTCTTTCCCAT
>JAFXBH010000010.1 GCA_017521875.1 Oscillospiraceae bacterium | reverse complement strand
TGCTTGTTCCCATCGTTGGCGTTCTCTCCTGGCAGTTGGCCGCCGCCGCCATCACCGGTTTCATTGCAAAAGAGAATGTTGTGGGCACCCTTGCTGTTTGCTTCGTGGGTCTTGAGAATTTGATTGACACAGAAGAACTTCAACTTTTAGAGGGTGCAGGCGCAGAAGTTGCAGGCATTATGGCGATCACCAAAGTTGCGGCTCTTGCCTACTTGATGTTTAATCTCTATACACCTCCTTGCTTTGCAGCAATTGGCGCTATGAACGCCGAAATGAAGAGCGCAAAATGGCTTTGGGGCGGCATCGGACTTCAACTGGCAGTAGGTTACACGGTAGCATATCTTGTTTACACCATCGGTACTC
The DNA here is from genome assembly GCA_017521875.1 of Oscillospiraceae bacterium. Taxonomy (GTDB): domain Bacteria; phylum Bacillota; class Clostridia; order Oscillospirales; family Oscillospiraceae; genus Faecousia. The sequence goes on along the minus strand of JAFXBH010000010.1, from coordinate 1,764 downwards.
TTCTTGTTGGTGGCACACTGAACATCGGTGCTGCGATCGGCGGACTTATTGCCATAGCCATTATGGTCGTTGTTGTGATTGGTATGATCATGAATACCAACCAAAGAATGAAAGCCGAGTATGTGCTCAAAAACGCAAAATAATATATCCTCGTTAGGGTTTTGATTATGGAAAATATTCTTATTACTTGCATATTGGTTGCTCTTGCAGTAAGTATCATACGGTATCTTGTCCGTGCTAAAAAACGTGGAGAAAAGTGCGTAGGCTGTCCCTATGGGAAGCAGTATTGCGGTAAGAGTAGAGGAAGTTGCTCCGGCAATGTAACCAACAAATAATCTATAATTGCATAAATGTGAAATGGCGGCAGGGAGAAGCATCTCCCTGCCGCCGCAATTTTATGAATCTTATTTTTGGATACGGGCAAAAATATACGCCATCAGATCGTCCTTGCTCTTGATATCCAACACATACTGAAATTCGTTGTATAGGGTCTGCTCTGCGTCCTTAAAAAATCGCTCGTCGGACATATGCAGGCGTTTTCCCTCGGCTTCCCGCTGGACTTTTTGGGCATAAATCGCCTTGATCATTTTGATCAATTCCAGATGATCCCCCTTTGCAAGGATACTTTTATAAAGTTCCTTGCGGGCATTTTCGTTATCTACCCATACCGCATTTTCTTCGGGCATGGAAGCGATTAACTGATGGATCTCGTTTTTGGTCAGCAACCGGCGCATTTTTCTGAGAACCAGTTCGTTGTCGGTAGGTGCAAAAATCGTGGCGCCTTGATCTCCCACCGGTTTCAAAACAAAATAAGTCTTTTTTCTTCCGTTCACTGTTTTCTCTTCTGTACCCGTGATTTTGCACACACCCTGCGCACCATAGATGATCACATCATTCACCTGAAACATAGCCGCAATCCTCCCTACTATACCGATCGTGCTCACATATATTATAACTTTTATGAAAAAGAATTTCAAAAGCACTTTTGCTTGAAAATTTTCCAATAATATTGTACACTATGCGCAGAGTGAACAAATTTCAGGTGTTTTCCAATATACGCAGGAGGTCTTTTATGAAGGAATATGAAATCGTTGCCAAATTTCTGAACGGCTGCGCCGGTGCAGCCCATCCCCAAACTTTCTTTGAGGAAGCAGAATTAGCGTGTACCGATGACTTTATTAAAATCAAGCACGGCAAGGATTTTGAGAAGTTTATTAAAGAAACCCTGGACGACGGACGGATCCTGTACACCTACGATAACGGCACTGTAACCTACATCTACGAATTTACGGAATTATAAAAGAAAACCTGCTGCAAACTGAGTTTGCAGCAGGTTTTTTATTTCAGTTGTTCCCATCGCTCTTTTGTAAGCAGGGATGTATGTCCGGTGCGTTTTTCCTTTAACAGGGGGATATCCAGATTATGGGTGGTATAGCGATAGACAAAGCCCAGTTTTTCCTGGACGCGGTGAGATTTTTCATTTCCTTCATAATAGCCGCACCAGACAGCGCGCATACCCAATTCCTCAAAGGCATACCGAAGCAGTTCTCTCGCCGCTTCCGGAATCAAGCCTTGCCCCCAGTAGGGTTTTCCAATCCAGTAGCCCAGTTCGCATTCGTCCTCCCGATCGGTCATATCGGTGTAATCTTTCAGTTTCAATCCAATACTGCCGATGGGTGTTCCGTCTTTCAGGCACACTGCATAGGTTTCCGGTGCAGACAAGACAGTGCGGATGATCTCCAGACTGTTTTCCACACTTGTATG